>JAYVDQ010000510.1:0-4128 GCA_043749325.1 Chloracidobacterium sp.
GTCGATACTATATTCGACCTCGCTTCTCTAACAAAGGTCGTCGCAACGACGACCTCGATCATGATTCTTGTCGAGCAAGGCAAACTGCGGCTGACGGACACGATCGAGCAACACATTCCCGACATCGACGATCCGCAAGCTAAACGCATTACGATTCAGCAGTTGCTCACGCACACCTCCGGTTATGCGCCCGATTTCGACCTAAAGGAAAAATGGACCGGCCGTGACGGGATGCTCGCCGCCCTCAAAAAAGAAAAGCTGCGCACGCCGCCGGGAACGAAGTTTGTTTATTCGGATATTGAGTTTATTGTGCTGGGGGAACTGATTGAGAGGGTCAGCGGGAAAAGTGTTCTCGATTTTTCGAGAATAAATGTATTTGCTCCCAACTCCATGATCAATTCGAGTTTCCGAGCGTTCGGTCTAGGGGGCCCAACGGTGGGTGGCCCGATCGCCCCGACTGAAAACATCAGAGGTCAAAATAGTTATCTTGGTTCCAGGTTTGAGGGAGATGAAAAGACGGGTAATAAAATCCTCGTGGGTCAAGTTCATGACCCGACTGCGTATCGGATGAACGGTATTGCGGGTCATGCTGGGCTTTTTTCGACGGCGGACGATCTCTCGCGTTTCTGCCAGATGCTGCTGAACGGCGGTATCGCTCCGGGCCACCCTCCTTACGAAGGAGGGGGGGCAGCCGCTACGGCTGACGGGGTGGTTCCCTCTTCGCGACGAGCCAAGAACCCGGTCGCTACCGCTCCCGGTTCTGACCGGGGCGTAAACCGCATTCTCTCAGCCCAAACGGTGGCCCGAATGACCGCGCCGATTGTCGTTTCGGAAACGGGCGACACGCGAGCGCTTGGATGGGACATGAACACGTCGTTCTCGTCGAACCGCGGTGAGCTGTTTCCTCTCGGATCGTTTGGCCACACAGGATTTACCGGCACGAGCATTTGGATCGATCGCGTCTCGCAAACCTTTGTCATCTTTCTGTCAAACCGCGTTCATCCTGACGGCAAAGGCGATGTCACGCCGATCCGTGCAAAGATCGCGACGGTTGTGGCTTCGGCAATTGAAGATACGCCGATCGAGAAATTTAAAGAAGCCGAAGCCGAATACAACGCCGCTGTCGCGGCACAAATACCAAGATTTAAGGCACTAGTGGAAGCCGCGAATAATCACGAATCCGCAATCCGCAATCCGCAATCCGCAATCGTCTTAAACGGCATCGACATTCTAGGGCGCGACAAATTCAAACAACTTGACGGTATGAAGGTCGGCCTCGTTACCAATCACACAGGCCGCGACCTGGCAGGGAAGCAGACCATAGATATTCTTAAAGAAGCCCCGAATGTAAAGCTTGTCGCGCTGTTCTCACCCGAGCATGGCATTCGAGGGCTCGCGGACGAAAAGGTTGGAGATTCGGTTGATGAGAAAACCGGGCTGCCGATCTATTCGCTTTACGGCGAGACGCGGCGGCCTAAGCCCGAGCAGATAAAAGATCTCGACGCGATCGTTTATGACATTCAGGACATTGGGGCGAGATTTTACACATACACCGCGACATTAAAGAATGTGATGGAGGAAGCCGCGAAATTTGGCAAACCCGTATTCATCCTGGACCGGCCAAATCCGATCACCGGCAACGCCGTTGAAGGGCCGCTCGCCGACGAGAGCCAGCTATCGTTCATCGCCGCGCACACTACGCCGGTTCGTTATGGTCTGACCATCGGCGAGCTTGGGACCATGATGAATATTGAGCGCAAGATCGGCGCCGACCTCCGCGTTATTAAGATGGACGGCTGGTCGCGGACGATGTGGTTCGACGAGACGGGGCAGACATGGATCAACCCCAGCCCGAATATGCGTTCGCTTACCGAAGCGACGCTGTATCCCGGCATCGGCCTGTTAGAGACGACAAACGTCAGTGTCGGACGCGGCACGGACACGCCGTTCGAGGTCCTTGGCGCACCATGGCTCGACGGGCAGAAGCTCGCCAGGTATCTAAACAATCGCAATATCAAAGGTGTTCGCTTCATCCCGATCCGCTTCAAACCCAACGCGTCCGTTTTCAAAAACGAAGATTGCGGCGGCGTCAATATGATCATCACGAACCGCGATGCGTTCAATTCGGTGCGTACCGGCATAGAGATCGCGGCTGCGTTACGCAAACTCTATCCGAACGAATGGCAGGTCGAAAAATACGGACGCCTACTGGTAAATGCCGAAATCCTCGAGATGATGAAACGCGGTGAATCGCCCGAGAATATCGAAAAAGCGGTTAACTCAAAAAATGACGATTTTGCGAAGCGTCGGCGGTTATATTTGCTTTACAAATAAACGTTTTAGAGTTATAAACGTTTCAGAATCATAATTTTTTACAAGGCGGTTGGTAACAATAGTTCGCGGAGGAATTGCAGGATTTTTATGCCTTATACTATAAGGAAAATTTGAATCAATCTCTATTTAGGTAAATATTTCTTATGGAAGTTGGATCAGATTATTAAATTTATGCAGCGAGGAGACAGAAGATGATTAGGAACTTTCTGAAGACGTGTTTTAGTGTTGTTGGTCTAATTGCGGTGATTTATTGCGGGGCTTTTGTGGCAAACTCGCAAACCGTAAGCGGTACTCTGCGGGGTACTGTCGCTGATTCGAATGGGGCTGTTATTCCAAACGCAATGGTAGCTGTCCGAAATAAAGAAACCGGTCTGATGAGAACTGTTGTTAGCAATGACGAAGGTCTGTACAACGTAGCGTTTTTGCCTATAGGACAGTATAGAGTTGAGGCAACCCGCACCGATTTCAACAAAGTAATTCAGGAAAACGTCGTGATCAGTTTAAATGAAACCACGGTTGTTAATATCAAATTAGACCCAACGGTCAGAGGCGAGGTGACCATTACTATTGAAGCCGCTCCAATCAATACTACAAATTCGCAGATCGCCGGTTCGTTGACCAGCCAACAGATTTCAGAGAAGCCGGTCTTAAATCAGGGAAATTTTTTGACCTTGGCGGAAACGTTTACAGGTTATCAGGAAAATCCCACTTCCGGTCAAAATAACCCCACGGCTTCCTCAGGATCCTCGATCAATTTTAACGGCACCGGGACACGAGGGGCGACGTTTCAAATTAACGGGGTCAATAACGACGACTCATCAGAAAATCAGAATCGTCAGGGTGCATCTCTGGCAACCATCAAAGAGTTTCAGGTTATCACTAACAATTTTACAGCAGAATTTGGGCGTGGTTACGGCGCGGTTGTTTTGGTGCAAACTAAACAAGGGACAAATAAATTAAGGGGCGAGGTATATTTGTATCATAACGACAGCGCGTTAAATGCCAGGTCATTTTTTTCCGTGACGCCAAAGCCAGTCAATCGCCGCAATCAATTTGGGGGCGTCGTAGGTTTTCCACTTTTCAAAAACAAGTTATTTGGTTTTGTAAGTATTGACCGTACCGAAAATACCGGCGACAATACGTTTCGCAGGGATGTCTTTACTGCGGTCGAAAGATCGTCTGCTAATTGGTTTTTACAGACTCCGGCAAATGACACGCCGGGCAATCGAGCCTTTATTCAATTGGTTTTGGCAAGATTTAGCGGGATATTGCCTAATGACACAGTATTTCCGAGAGTTTATAACGGCGTCCAGCGTTTTGATTTTCCGGCGAGAGACTATTCGGCCCGACTCGATTGGAACGCCGGCCAATCCGATACTGTTTTTGTTCGTTGGCAGTACACTCGTCAAAGATTTCGCGCCGCCGACATTATCAAGGGCGAAAGGGCAGATCAAAACAACAAGCAGCAAAACTACGGTTTGACGTGGACACATATCTTTAATCCGAATTTCGTGGGAGAGTTTCGCTACGGGATGGGTTTGCGCTCGACGCTGGTAAATATTGCCGCCGGGAATGATACGCCTGTCCTTCGCTTTGCAGGGGCTGCCGTTTCGGGTTCGATCATCGGAAATGCCGGTAATTTCCCGATTCAGCGTTATCAAACCGACAATCAGCTTGTCTATAATATTTCGGCAAATTTTGGAAGCAGCCATTTTGTTAAAGCCGGAACCGACCTCCGATTTCAAAGGCTTGATGATTTAGCCGATAACTTTTCGAGAGGCTTCTGGAATTTTG
>JAYVDQ010000511.1:0-2171 GCA_043749325.1 Chloracidobacterium sp.
GTTGGTAGGCTTGTTTCCGCTGCGTCGTTCATTATTTTAGAGCCGCCGTATCGAAATATCGTCGAACGAGAGTTTGCCGTTAACCGGACATGAGCCGGCCCCGCAAGTTTCGCGGGTAAACCTGATCACCACGCCGTCGCTCGCCGCCGGTACTGTGAATTTAGCTTTAAGTGACGTCCAGTCGCCGGCGGCCGCAATTGCGGGCGTGCTCGCGAACGCCGTACCGGTCACGGCATCGGCGATCTCCCATCTAAAGACGGCGGTCGTTTTGAGATCGGACCGGTAAAAAATTTCCAGTTCATAAACGGCACCGGGGACAACCGGGACCGTCTGCGCAACGGAACGAAAAGCCCCGGGGTCCGTCGTATTAAAGGACATCAGCAGGCTGTGTTTCCCAGAGTGTTTTTCGCCTTCGCTAATGCCGATCTGCGGTGCAGGCCCTTCGGCGATCTGCCATTCGAATATTCCGGCCTTTCTTAGTTTTACCTCGCTTTCAAAGCCACCATTGGCGATCTGCCCGACGACCGGCTTTTCGCTGCCATCCGGGGAAAGATCGCCCGTAACACGTGCCGCCAGTTGAAATTTCTTGGCTGCGGCAAGCTGCTCGACAAGCTTATCGCCCATTGGTTTGAAGGTTGTTCGCTTGTCCTCGGCCGCAAGGAGCGACCACGCATCGACCGCCTCGCCAAACTTTGTTTGGGCCGCAAGAACACTCGCGAGCGCCGCATTTGTCCCGGACGTATCCCCCAAGGCGTGGCGCACGGTGCCTATATCGCCATCAAATAGCTGTAACGCGGTCGAGACCGCCGGATTTGAATACAGCGTGTCGGACGCGGCGGCTTTTGCGATGAGGACAAATCCTTCATCTGTCTTGCGGTGCCTCACAAGCGAATTGCCGAATGCCCATTGAACCGCGGAGTAGTTTGGGGCCAGCTCCAAGGCACGTCGGAACGCGGCCTCGGCCTTTGCATCCTCGCCGCTCCGGTCGTAGGCCTTACCCAACTCCATCCATAAGCTGAAATTGTTGGGCGCCAAACCGGCCGCGGCCTCATATTCGGTCAGCGATCTGGCCAGGTCGGCCTCTTCAAATGTCTTTTCCAACATTTGAGCCGCCGCCAGGTGCGTCAGCGGATCGTCGGGAGCCGTTTGTACGAGCAATTCGGCGACTGCCTTTAATTCCGGACGGTTGGTGTCCATGCCATAGGCGACCGTGTTGGCAAAATTCCATTTAACGAAAAACCAGGCGGCGGCCACGCACAAGACCGCTAACGCTATCAAATAGATATTCGTTATTCCCCGGTCAAATCTGATGATCTTTACAGACAAATCCTTCCCGTTCCTTTTTATTAAATTAGATCGACCGGTTCGATCTTGATCTGGGCGCGTTTCAAAGTGAGGTTTGTGTCGCGGCATATTTCGCGGACCTTTCGCAGCCGTTCGGGCGGCATATTGCGAATCGATACGAGAATTTCAGCTATGTCTTTTTGACGGCAAATATCGACGAGCGAGCCGTTCCCGTCAAAGACCTTGAGGCCGTGGATGAGCTTGTCTTTTTTTAAAGGATCATCGTCGATAAAGCCAACCGCCGTATAGTTCCACTCGGGGTTATTGTTCAGTTCCCGTAAAACCATCTCGCCGCCGTCGCCTGCCCCGTAGATCAGCACCTTTTGACCGTCGGCCGAAACCGGCATCGGCAATACCTGGCGAATAACACGAAACGCGACGCGGCTCCCTACCACCGCTAAAAGCAGAAGGATACCATCGAGAAAAAATACCGTTCGCGAAAACCCCTGGAAACGATAGAGCAGCAAGACGGCCACAATACTCAAACCCGAACCCAGGACCACGCCTTTAATAAATGTAACTACATCGCCTATGCTCGTATATCGCCACAAACCGCGATACACACCGACTACCAGAAACGAGCCGATCTTTATCAGGATCAGCAGCGGCAAGGTCTTTAGGAAAAGACCCCAATTGCTATCATCCTCGAACAAACGAAACAAGGCGAATGCCGAGTAATACGCAAGCGTGATGAGAAACGCGTCGAGAAATACCTCAAAAATGCGCCGCTTATGCGAGACATTCACGAGAAACGCAAAAACGGCATTCTCCTCGGCCGCACGGGTCTCATCCTCTCCCTCGTAAACCTTTACTTTGGACAGATAAAC
>JAYVDQ010000512.1:0-2654 GCA_043749325.1 Chloracidobacterium sp.
CGACGCCTACTCCGACTCCGACTCCTACGCCGACGCCGACTCCGACACCAACGCCGACTCCGACTCCAACACCAACGCCGACTCCAACACCGACTCCGACTCCGACGCCTACTCCGACTCCGACTCCTACGCCGACGCCGACTCCAACTCCAACACCAACGCCGACTCTTCCGCCTTCTTGCTCTGCGCCGCCAGTGATCTATGCGTATAACTTTAATAACGATCACCTCGTTAGTTTTAGCGCAGCGACACCCGGAACGCTGATCTCGGATATTCAACTGACCGGCCTTGGCGCAGGTGAATTCCTGATCGGGCTTGATTTCCGTCCCGGGACAGGTCAGCTTTATTCAGTTGCTACCAATACAATTAATGACCGCGTCGTTACGATCGATCCGACAACGGGCGTCGTTACCGGAGTGGGAGGGACGACACCGGCTAAAGCTGATCTTTTCTTCGGCATGGATTTCAGCCCGGTGGGAGACCGTTTACGGGTAATTGGGGACGCCGAATCAAACAGACAACTTAATCCGAACGACGGAACCCTTGCGAGTACAGATACAACCCTCGCATACGCGGTCGGTGACGCCGGATTCGGATCCAATCCAAATGTCGTTCACATCGCGTATGACCGCAATAATACGGGAGCGCCTTTGACCACGCTGTTTGGTATTGATTCGGGGCGTGACACACTCATCCGTATAGGTGGCGTGGACGGCTCGCCCTCGCCAAATGACGGCCAGATATTCACGGTTGGATCTCTGGGCTCAAACGTGACCAGTTTTGGCGGCTTTGACATTCAGGGCGGATCGAATACGGCTTACGCCGTGCTGCGTGTAAACAGCGTCTCTATCCTGCACACCATCGACTTAACATCTGGCGTCGCGACTCCGGTTGGCGCGATTAGTGACGGACTTATTATAGACGGAATTGCCGTTGGGGCTTGTAATAACGGAGCTACTGTTAGTGGGCGAGTTTTGACCTCAGATGGCAGGGGCTTGCGAAATGCCACGGTTTCGATAACAGATTCGAACAATGTCGGGCGAACTGCGACGACGAGTTCGTTTGGCTTTTTCTCGTTTGCGAATGTTGCGACCGGGGGAGCATATACGTTTCGGGTTGCTTCGCGCCTCTACCGCTTTAACTCGCAGACTATTACGGTAAATGGCGACCTGACCCTGCCAGATTTTGTGGGACTCGAATAATTCGGGTTACCGACTGCCTTTCCGGAGGACTCGGCGATAGTTGTGGCGCCGACTGGAGCCGCTCCAGTCATTCATCGATGCGGAGGTCGCCGTCGAAAAATTGAACGGCCTTGAAAAAGCGGACGAAGAGAAGGCCGCCGTATACGTCGTCGGAGACGTTGAAGTGGTTGCGGTTTAATGAAGTGACGATGGCGTGGAATCCGACGATGCGACGGCAATTTTTCGCAGCGATGAATTGCATGAGGAGCGTGTGGAAAGTTGATCCGAGTCGATCGCTGTGGACATCCGCAAACGAACTCTACCAAACGCCTTTTTTGTCCTTCCAAACGGGCTAAATCACTCTACCAAGCCTTCTAATTTTTATTCCAAAACCATTTTTTTGATACCAATTTACGGCTGGATTCTTGTGCTGCGATACTTTGGTTCCATTCTTACGTCTCTTCACATGCCAAACAATGTAAAACGACGCCAAAAAACATTGACACCCTTTACCCGCCGTGCTAGATTTAGAAATACAGGTTCGTCCGTGTTTTGACCTGTGCACTCCTCTCAAAAACCTGACCATTCCGCGGCGTGCCCAGGTGATCACCGATCCGAATTTTTCTTTCAAGCGATCATAATGAGTTTCGATAAAACAAAGGCGATGCGAAATGCAGAGCGTTACGTAGCGCAGGGCAAGCTCCGCGCGGCGATCACCGAGTACCGGTCGGTTGTCGATAACGATCCGCGCGATATTGCGACGCTCAATATGCTCGGTGATCTTTACGCTAAAAATTCGGAAAAACGTGATGCCGTTCAGTGTTATTTGCAGGTTGCGGACCACTATAACGTTCAGGGGTTTTCGCAAAAGGCCATTGCGATCTATAACAAAATTTCCCGCATTCAGCCGGATTCGATCGAGGTGTCGGCAAAGCTCGCGGAACTTCACCGGTCAAAAGGCTCGCTCTCCGAGGCGCGGTCGCATTACGCGACTCTCGCCGAACACTACCAGAAAAACGGCCGCCGGCTCGAGGCTCTGGCAATCTACAAGCAGATCGCCCTGCTTGACCCGAATAATACCGACGTCTGTCTTAATCTTGCCGATTCGTATCTGCGCGAAAACCAAAAAGACGAGGCGTTAGAGGCATTTTCCGAGGCCGGTGCCCGGTTTAGCAGGCAGAGCAAGCATGAGGAGGCGATTCGGGCTTTGATGAAGGGATTTGACATCAAAGCGACCGATCTGCGAATACTTGGCGGATTGGTAAAGGCGCAGACGGCGCTTGGCCGTGCGGGAAAGGCAGCTTCGCTGCTCGAAGAAATTCTTGAGAACGAGCCCTACAACCGTGACGTTCTTTATTTATTGATCGACTGCTGCCTCGATTCGCAAAACGCCGCCGGAGCCGAGAAAGCGGTGATCAAACTGGTTGAGATCGAACCGGCGAATTACCCAAAATTCCTCGATCTGATCCGGAT
>JAYVDQ010000513.1:0-14098 GCA_043749325.1 Chloracidobacterium sp.
TTTTTTAAGTCTTCGGCTTTTTCCGGATTGCGCATCGTCGCGGCGACCTTCCAGTTTTTTGTTTGAAACAACTTTGCGGTGTGCAGGCCGATGCCGCTCGACGCACCGGTGATAAGGACGACTTTGTTCATGAATGAAATTTTAACATTGATTCATTTGTTCATTGCGTCATTTCAAGCCCAATTTTCCGTAATGATTAAATGATCCAATGAATAAATGATAAAATCCACTCATGAAGTTTCTCCATATCGCTGATGTGCATCTCGGATGCACTCGATACCAGTTGGCCGAAAGCCCTCGCGATTTTTTTGATGCGTGGGTCGATGTATTGCAGCAGTACGCCATCGGAGAAAAAGTCGATTTCGTCATCATGTGCGGCGATTTCTTTCACAAACGCTCGGTGCCGCCTGAAACCATGAATTACGCCGTAGAGGGCCTGACCATGATGCGCGAGGCAGGCATTCCGGTCATTTCGATCGAGGGAAATCACGATCAAAAACATACTGATAACGAATTTAGCTGGCTCCGCTCGCTGTCGAGTTGGGGTTTGGTAAAGCTGCTCGAACCCGTTACTGTGGGGGGCAAATTCGAGTACGCCGCGTGGGACGAAGACCTTAAAAAGGGTGGGTACATCGATATCGGCCGGGCACGCATTTTCGGCTCGGACTGGTACGGGGCCTCAGGCAATTGGGCCATCCCGATGCTGACCGAAGCAATCAAGGCCAATCGCCGTGCAGGGGCCTTTCACATACTGATGCTCCATACCGATGTCGAGGGCCACCAGGTACACCCGATCCCCGCCCTGTCGATGGATGCGTTAAAGGAGCTAAAAAGCGCTGTCGAATATGTCGGCCTCGGCCACACGCACAAGCATTACGAGATCGATAACTGGGCGTTCAATCCCGGCTCGATCGAGGTGACGAATATTACTGAATTTCGCGAGACGCGCGGCGCGTTTGTCGTAGAGATCGATGATGAGAATAATGTTTCGGCCACACATGTTGACGAATATCATTACCGGCCGTTTCAGCAGATCACGTTTCCGGTGACCGGCTATGCCGATGCTAAAGATATCACTGCCGATCTGATCGAAAAGGTCAAGGCCGAGGCCCGCGTTGCCGAGACCGGCGAGCCGCGGCCGATAATCGAGATATCTCTGCGGGGACAACTCGGCTTTCCAAATTCCCTGCTCGAAATGCAGAAGATCCGCGACGAGGTCAAATTACTGACCTACGCCCTTCACGTTCGCATTAAAAATCACACCGTGCCGGCCGACTATCTGGAAATCTCAGGCGAGATGGACGATCCGGGCCGCGAGCATCTCGAGCGTCACGTGATAGCCGACCTCGTTTTCCGCGACAATCGTTACAAAACCCGTTCCGAGGATATTTCCGACGCCGTAATAGGCGCCAAGCGTATGGCCCTCGGCGATGAAGAACCGGCGAAAATTGCGGAGTTTATCGCACTGAAAATAGAGTAGGGAGATAAGAAGAAGATGAGGAGAAGAGGAGAAAGGGAAAGGGGGAGCGGGCATGCGATGAACGTCCGTTTTTATCTCCTCGTCTCCTCTTCCCCTCATCTCCTCTTCTAAAAAATTATGTCCGAAGCTCGAGATAAAGTCGCCGGCATCCGCCACTTGCCGATCTTTCCCTTGCCGCTCGTTATGCTGCCGAACGAGCTTTTGCCGCTGCATATTTTTGAGGACCGCTACCGCAAAATGTTCAATGATGTCGAGGAAGACCGCCGTCTTTTCGGCATCACGCTGTTTGAGCCGCAAGAAGATTTTGTCGAAAGACCCGCGACCGGAACCGTCGGATGCGTTGCTGAAATTCGCGACGCCGAAACGCTCGAGGACGGACGCTCAAACATACTGACGCTGGGCGTGATCCGCTATCGTCTTGTCGATTACGCCGAGGCGGGCGAGCCTTATCTTGTTGGCGATCTTGAGTTTTTTGAAGACGACCCGCAAGATCAGGCCATACTTGAGCCGCTTGCCGATGATGTGTTTGGCTGGTTTGAGCGAATGGCAAAGGCGGCGTTCAAAATGGGCGGCAGCCGCGGCCGCTTCCCTGAGATCGCGCGCGCCGACCCGGAAGCTCTTTCGTTCCTGATCACCGCCGCGTTTAATTTTGACAATGAAAAGAAATACACCCTGATGGAAATGACCTCGACAATCGAAAGACTTTCGGATCTCAAGGAAATACTAACGCGGGCCGTCGTCCAGATGGAGGAAACCGCAGACATCCAGACAGCTTCCCGCACGAACGGACATAGCAAGAAAAAGATCGATCTCTAGTTGTTAAGAGAATTGCGGAAAAAATCGATAAGCCTCTGGTCGTAAGCCTCGGACTGCTCCATCGATGCGTTGATGATACTGAAACCCGACGGGCTCAGGTCGATTTTGCTCTCGATCCGGTTGCTGACGGGAAAGCATTTGCTCAACTTTGCCGTCGAGTCCTGAAACCCCGGGGCATCAAGGCCCGCCAGTAAGAGAATATTGCGATTATCGACCCGACGGGCCGTGTCGCAAACCGCCTCGCGTTTGTAGCAGCCGTCAAAAAAGTATAGATATGTTCCAAGCCCGGCTAACCTGGTTGTCACAGAACTGACGAATGGAAATCGCTTTTCTACCGATGCTCTCAGTATGCCGTCCGAATCCTGCGGCACCGAATCCAGGGCGATGGCTTTCACCCCTTGATCCTTTTCCGCAACCGAAATTGCGACCATCGCACCCATTTCGACGCCAAAAATACCGATATTCTTGCCGACAAAGGGTATATGATTCTGTGTCTTAAGATTGCGTAAAAATTCGATCGCTGAGGTCGCGTCCTCGGCCTCGCAGCCGCCGAACGAGGCATTTTTTATCCCCGGATTTTCTCCGTGAGCTCGTTGATCAGGCATCAAAACCGTGAAATTCGTCGATTCGTTAAGCTTGACGCCGAGATTCAAAACAAACGAGCGGTCAGATCCAAATTTGTGAAGGAGAATAACGGCCGGAGCATTTTCGGTGCCGCGCAAAAGCCAGCCACGCGATGTGCTGCCGTCCTTATTTGTCCATGTTTCCTCGGTCACCTGAGCGGCACGCGAGCTTAATTGCCCATATTTGTCCGGTGTGACGAGATAGCGCGAATTCAGCGGCCGGGCCGTCGTATATACCATCCATACAGACCCCGCGACAAGGGCTGCCAGGATCAACAGGATGACGGGAAACAGTAATCTTGAAAAACTTTTGAATAGTCGGGTGGTTTTAGCCATAGAATATGAAGATAGAATGCAGTGTACCGCCGGAAACCGGCATCGAATGGTGAGGCGAAAGCCAAAAAAGGAAAGGCTTTCTAGTAGCCATCTAAAATGTTAACATAAGCGCCGTCGAATAAGAAAGAAGTTTTTAACAATGTATAACGCCAGATTTGCCGCCATTTTACTAACAGTTTTCGCCGTTTTCTCCAGTGTATTCGGCCAAATGCGGATGGTCGCTTCATCGTCCGCCGAGCCTCGGTTATTCCCGTTAGCCGAGTTAAAAGAAGGCATGCGCGGGACGGCTAGAACGGTATTTCACGGGACGGCATCCGAAGAATTTAATGTCGAGATCCTCGGCGTCCTGCCAAACTGGATCGGGCCCAAACAGGATATGATCGTCGGCCGTTTGAGCGGTGCTAACGCCGAGCGAACATTCGTTTTCGCCGGCATGTCCGGCTCGCCTGTATATGTCGGCGGACGGCTGGTTGGAGCAATTTCATATAGCTTTCCGTTCGCCAAAGAGCCGATCTGCGGCATCACGCCGATCGAACAGATGATCTCGACGGTCGTGAGTTCCGTTTCGGCAAAGACTTTTGTAAAAGGCCCGCAAACGTTTTCTTACGCCGAGCTGCTTTCAAACACCTGGCGGCCCGCGTATCCGGACAACCAGATCCCGCAAAATACGCTTGCTTCGGGTTTTTCTTCTGATTCCCGACTTATGGCCATCGCCGGCCAAACCTTCCGGCCTATCGCGACACCGGTCGCTATTTCAGGTATCTCGCAGCAAACCATCGATATGTTCGCTGCGGATTTTGCACGCGCCGGCATAATGCCGGTGGCTGCATCGGGCGGAAGCTCTGCCATCCTGCCGATGAAAAAGGCAAACGAAACGACGCTCCTGGGAGGCGATTCCGTCGTTGTGCATCTCTCGACCGGTGACATCCAGATCGCCGCTGCCGGGACCGTGACCCTGCGGGACGGCGATAAGATCTACGCATTCGGCCATCCTTTTTTCAGCCTCGGCTCGACAAATCTGCCGATGTCCGAATCGCACGTCGTCACCGTCGTGCCAAATGCCAACAACTCTTTCAAGCTCGCAGTGCCCGACGCGTCGGTCGGTGCGATGACGCAGGACAGGGCAACCGGCATCTATGGCAAATTGGGCGAGATGCCAAGGATGATACCCGTCAAGATCCGGTTGACGACCAGCCGGGGACAGAAAACGGAAATGAATTTCGCCTCCGCGGTGGACGAGACATTGACCCCGCTGATCGTAAACGCCGGTGTTGCGAATGCCCTCGGTGCGCAGGAGCGCGGGCTCGGCGAAACGACGATCGAATTGAATGCGGAGATCAAGATCAAGGGCGAAAACTCGATCCTCATCCACCGCCGTTTCGCGGGTCAGCAAGCTGCGGCCTTTGCGTCCGCAGCACCGGCGATCCCGCTTGCTGCCCTTCTTCGTGCGGGATTTGCGGGAACGGATGTAACCAGCATCACGCTTGATATGGCTGCAACCGACGGCAGCAAAACAGGAGCGCTTGAGCGGATCTCGATAGACAGAAATCAGGTACGGGCAGGTGACACGGTCGAGGTTTCGGTGTTTGCGCGAACTGCATCCGGCAACATCATGGTGCAAAAGATCCCCATTACGATCCCAAAAGATACGACTCCCGGAACATTATCTATCATCGTGGGAGATGGTAATGCCGTACAGCAAAATTCGGCGTTAACCCAATTTGTACCAAAAACGGCCGCCGAGCTTATCAGCACGATCAATCGTCTGAAAAGACCTGACCGGCTCTACGCGATCCTCACCCGGACAAGCAGCGGAGCGATCATCGGCTCCAGCGAGATGCCAAATCTGCCGCCCTCGGTCTTGGCCACGCTCAATAACGACCGCACCGCAGGCGGCTCAAAACCCGCCGTCCAATCCATCCTCGCCGATCTCGACTTGCTGCCGGGGGAATACGTCATTACCGGTTCGCAGAATCTAATAATAGAAATTATCAGGTAAAAAAGAGACCGCCTTTTCAGACGGCCTCTTTTTGACATTTTTCGCCAACTATTTCGCCAGATAATCGCGCATGAGCGTGATGACCTTGTCCTTGGTCGGGCCGACAAACACATAGTGGGTGGCGCCTATTAGCTCGGCGATCTGACCGTTTTTCATCTCTTTGCTAAACTGCTCGATGCTGGCACGGTTTATTGGGACCTGCTTCTTTTTCCACCAATCAGCTAGTTTCTTTGTTGTTTCTTCGTCGAGTTTTCCGGCGGCCTGAGGGACGTCCGCGTCGGCGTAGATAGCGAGTGACGGCGCCTTTATCTTGGTGTAGTCGGGATGAAACTGCATCGCCGCCCGCATCGTCGCGACGTTTACGTTCAGCATCTCGCGCGGCACATCGGGTGCGTCGATCTTTTCCCAGCCCGGGCAGTTCAGGGCCTCGCCGACGATGCGCAAAAAGCTGGACGGCAGACCGCCGGGTTGGTCCATGGCGCAAGAGAAGTTACTTGTCCGGTCATAGGCTGCGTCGAGATAGACCATTTTTATGACCCGCTGCGGATACAGCGTAGCAAAGAGCGTCATCTCATCCCCGGCGAGCGAATGCCCGACGTGGTGTGTCCGCGTGATCTTCATCGCTTCCATAAAGGTGCGAATGTCCTCGACCCGCGTCGCGGTCTCATACCCCTTAGCCGGCCTGTCCGTTTCGCCAAACCCGCGCCGCGTCAGCCCGATCACGTGATACTTGTCGGTAAAGCTTGGTGCAAACTCATTAAAAATGTGTGCGTCATTGCCGAGCCCGGCCAGCAGTATGATGACGTCGCCCGTGCCGCCCCAGTCGAGATAGTTCATCTTGATGCCGTTCGCCGTGGCAAACCCGCTCTTGTGCGGCGACTTGTCACCGGGTGACTCCGACGAGGAATTGACCTTCGGAGCCGGAATATCCAGGCCGGGTGCCTGGTGGATCATCATTCCTGTAACCTTGCCCGCCGCGTCCTTTTGAAAGGTCAGTTTAATGGGCGATCCCTTTACCGTATAGTCCTCACCCGATACCAGCTCAATATCAGCTTTGCCCTGTCCGGTTGCCTCTATCGCCAGCTTCCAGCCCGTAGCCGTCACGATGATCATAATCGGAGCACCCGTCACTTGATACTGCCCGACATACTTCTCGGCTTCTCCCTGGGCGAATGATGCGACCGTAAACGACACCACCATGACCGCTATAGCAAATATCTTTTTCATAAAGTTAACCTCACAGCTATAGCATGCACCCTTGTTATCGAATGTCGCCATCCGAATTCCAAATTTTCGCGTGGGTCAAAAACTCTTCCGGAAAAGATACGACATTTTTATGAAAAACGTGCGGTTGAGTTGCAAAAAACCCGGCTGCCGCCCGCCGAAGGCATAGCCCTTATAACTCATGCTGCTGTTGTAACCGATATACAGTGCCTTGCCCACACTTGGCGTCCAGGCAAATGTATATTGCCCAAAAATACGGTCGCTCAGCGTGTCGTAATAAACCCGGGCCTTCAAATTAATAAACCGCGAAAATTGGTAGGTTGAGTAGAGCCTGAAACTGTTTGACTCGTACGTCAGTAGCCGCGTTACGTCGCGCCTGAGCCGCGATTTGCCATACGAAAGGCCAAAGCTAAAGTTATCCGTCGGCTTCAGATTCGTGCCTAAACTAAAATACATGCTGGTTGCCTCACCCGGATCGAGCGGCGCGCCCTGTCCGAGGAGAAGCGCGGCGGGGCTGACGCGCGGGAAATCCCGCCCGGCGCCAAAGTCATAGTCGAGGGTCCTTAAGGACATCCTGAAATTGGCATTGGCAGAAACCCGTTTGTTAAACCGCTTGAAGAAATACGTGTACGGCCCGTATCCAAGCGCCGAACGGAAAGGCGCTCCATAAAATGCGCCGGCCCGCGTAGCCGTTCGTTTCGGCCCGAACTCATCCTCATAGATCGTCTCGCGCCCGATCGAGAAGCCACCGCCGAGACTGGCTTCACCTTTGAAACCTAGACCGCCATTCCAGCTCGCTCCCCAGCCCTGTGTCCGGCCCGAAAGAGTATTGCGACGGTCAACACTTACCCCAAAGCGTTTGTTGACGATAAATTTCTTCGGCGACGGATCCGAACGCATATTAAAGTCTGCCGAGTTAGACATTGTATTGTTCTGCCGGGTAAAACCAAGATCGGCCTGAAACTTGTCGGAAACGCCACCGCCGTTCACTCCCCAGCTGTAATGCCTGGAGCTAAAACTGTACTCATAGGTATAAGCAAATCCGTTCCCTTTCCCGTATTTTGAATCGTCGAGGGCCGCGTCGTAGAAATAGTCGCGTGATGTTGACGCCAGCACCTGCCCATCGAAACTCGACTGTTTATTTATTTTCCAGTGGCCATCGACCCCGACGACATGGTTATGCTTTTGCGGATAGCTGTAGCTGGTGCCGAGAAAGCCTATGTTCGATTCTTTACCGACATCCCGTTTTACTCGAAATATTCCGGCGATGGCCTTTTTACGGAGGGGGTTGTAGAGCGGGTCGTCAAGGGCACCCAAAATGCCAAACGAGGTCTTTCCTATCTTGCCGCTCAGTTTTGCGGCAATGTCCGGGTTCTCGATCCGCCGGGTATAAACGGCCTCGATCGGTGTTTTGAAAATATCGACACCCTCCAGGAAAAAAGGCCGCTTTTCGGAAAAGTAGATCGGGAAACGCTGGTTGGCCTCGACCACGGGAGCATCGGCCTCGGTGTCGGCAAAATCAGGATTGTAGGCAGCATCAAGTGTGATATTCGACGAAATGCTGTATTTGGCGGTAAACCCGAAATCGGCCTTCATCGGCGGGTTGGAAAATCTCGTCAGGCTCTGTCTGGTACCCGTCTCCTTTACGGTAAAGGTCGGAATTATCTCAAGCGTCCGTTCGGCCTTGATGTCGTCCAGGCCTGTGATCTTACCGAATTTATTCAAAAAACCAGGTACGCCACGCGGAAGGGCCACCCAGGAATTGAATTCTCCATTCCCGCGTGAGATGCTTCGTGCCGCGTTAAACCCCCAAAACTTTCCTTTGCCGGCCACATAATGTATCGATTTAAAAGGGATTTTGACCTCTACCGACCAGCCCCACGCCTCGATCACGCCTTTCGACTCGAACGACATCGACATCGTAGTCTGTCCCCTGTCCCTCGGTCTGAATACCGTCCATCTGAATCCCGAGCGGATTAAAGGCAAAATTGTAAGCCCGGCGTCTGTCGTCATAAGTATCGATCCAAAACTGCACATTGTCCTCGCCAAAAACCCCGTCACGCTGGACCACAGACGAGCGGATCTTGTCTTTTTCATCCCAGCACTTGAAGGCAACATAGAGATGGGTCTCGTCGTACCCGAGGTAGACCTCAGTCGGTTTCGAGGCCGCAACATTATCCTCGGGTGAAGTTTGGATCAAATCCCGCAACACGGCCGCCTGTTTCCACATTTCATCATCGAGCTTCCCATCGATCGACGGTGGCGCCGTAAATTTTGGAACGGTAACAGTATCACGAACAGTTTTTAAAAGACTTCCGGCGAGCTTGTTATTATCAGGGGCGGTTGGCGCGGTCGTAGTTGGGACCTGAGAAAATCCGCAAGTTATAAGAAATAAAACAAATAAGACCGCAGATAAATACTTCATGATCGTCTCCCTACATACAAAAATAGACGATCCGGTCCGCCATCAACCGCGTCTTCAGGCCCCCTGGCTTAGTCTGGCGTTTTAATGTTTTATAACCTAGCGTATTAATATACGCCTGACTTATTTAATTGTTTCATTAAGTGACAGCAATGCGAAAAAACGCAGCAATTGCTAGATTTGAGGTTTGAGTGGCTGGACACTGTCCAATTTCCAATAGCCACTCGCATCTTTTTTGAGTGACCATAGAAAATCCTCCGAATAAGGCTCCCAGCCAGGGATCGAAAAGTAATGCGTCTGTTTCAGCTTTACGTCGGCGGTCGAGTCCGTGGCCTCTACATTTATTACTTCATAGGTCATTTTACTATGGCGGTCAAAAGTATATGGCCATCTTTGCTTGTACACCGGGAGTCCACCGTTTGCTTCAATAAGATGGTCAGTACCGTTTTTAACAATGCAATCAATGTCTTTTCGATTAACACAATCCTCATACCGCGCAACAAAGCTGGCAGGTGTGTCCGACATACAATCCGCAATGAAGACTGTAAAAACGCATATCAGCAAAAAACGATAAATTTTCATAGTCTAATTCTCCACCGAATCGACGGCGTTGACGAATCGTGCGTAAAAGGATCTTCGGTTTTATCGCGACTTAGCATCGATTAGAATTCGTGTTGATATCCAATTTGACGATTCTATGCTCTCGTCATTACAAGGTCAAAGATCGTAGGTCTGATGATGCAATTCTACCAAAGTCCCGTCTTTTGGTTACAGCAAATGGGCTGTTTTGCTGAATGGCCTCCGCGGGTTTTCGCTCACTCTTTTGGTTCAAAATCATTCACTTTGACCGAACCGGTCAGTCAGTTTGACATAATTATTCTACTGTAGTGACGCGTCCCTCTTCTGTAACTATAACAATTACATTATTTAGCTCTTTGGCACGATCGTTGATAAAGAAGGGCGTCGGCACACGCCGTAAATTTTTGCCCAATAGGAGCTTTGGTTATGAAGATATCAATATTCGGTTTCGCGACGACAAGACGATTCGCTGCAATTGCGATCCTTGCGTCGTTTGTATTCTCAAATGCATTTGCTGTAAATGCGAGTCGCGACGACAAAACAAATGTCGCCGCAACCTCATCGGCAACGACGAAATATACCACCGATTTAACGCAGCTAGGCCGTGAAGGTAGATTGCGTGAAAACCTAAACTTTGAAAATGAGACGGCTCGTCTCATCAAGGTGTTAGCGGAAGGTGGTATTCGTCAGCCCGTGATCGTCGATGAGGACAAAGCGGTTCAGGACGGGGTGGTCGAACAGACTGCTCTGCGTATCGCAAAAGGCAACGTGCCGGCAGGTCTTGCCGGCAAGTCGATCCTTAAGCTGGAAACCGCTGTACTGTTTTCAAACGCTCGCTCGGAGGCTGATTTATCTCAGATCATCGATTCTATTGTCGATGACGCGATTGAATCCAAAGGAAAGACGGTCCTGTATGTTGACCAATTGACCAATCTCGTTGGATCAAACGCAGCAAAATCTAAGCTCTTTAACGGAATTGCTGAGGGAAAACTCGTCATCATCGGCGGAAGCTCGGCCGCCGCTTATGACGAGCGTATCGAATCGCAGCCGGAGATCGCCGCGTTTTTCGCCGGCATACTCGTTCCCGACGACAAAAGTGCGGTAGCAACCACAGGTAGCAATTCCAAGAATAACGACAGCGAATATCGCGGCGACAATATCTCGCCCGACCTTCGCGACATGATGGCACAAGACCCGAGCGGCAAAAAGCGTGTTGACGTTATCATCCAGGCAAAAGATGCCGATAATGCTGCATTTCGCGGTTTGATGGCAGACGGTCAGGCACGCGTTTCTGAACGGATCGGTAAAACCGATACAATGGTAGTCAATCTGCCTCTTTCAGCTCTGAATGCGCTTTCGACAAGCGGACTGATTCATTACATTTCGCCGGATCGTCCTACGGAATCAACCGGCCACGTCGAAGATACGACCGGTGCCGCACAGATGCGGTCCAATTCTACAGGCGGCTGTATCAGTTCGCTCACAAGCTGTGACGGCACGGGTGTCGGCATAGCGATTCTCGATTCCGGCCTCTATTCAGACCAGAATGGTTTCAAGGACAGGGGTAATACCTCCCGAATTGCGGCGAGTGTAAATTTCACATCTTCTTCGTCGACTAATGACGTATACGGACACGGAACCCCCGTTGCAGGCCTCGCGGCTGGGAATTCGAATGCACACGGCGGCGCATATAAGGGCATAGCAAGGGCTGCCAAGATCATCAATGTCAAAGTGCTTGACGATAACGGCAACGGCCAAACGTCGTGGCTCTTAAACGGCCTCAATTGGGTCCTTACCAACCGGTCAACCTATAACATCAAGGTTGTTAATCTAAGCCTCGGCTCAAGAGCAGTGGACACTTGGACCAATGACCCCGTTTGCGTCAAGGTCAAGGAATTGGTAAACGCGGGGCTGGTCGTGGTTGCCGCCGCCGGAAACACTGGCAAGAACCCAGTTGGTCAGAAGATTTATGGCCAAATGCACTCCCCGGGCAACAGCCCGTATGCGATAACCGTCGGAGCCAGCAATTCGTTCGGCACCGTTTCGCACGCGGATGATAAGATGGCGACCTATAGCTCGCATGGCCCGACCCGGAGCTACTTTACGACGTCAACCGGAACCAAGGTCTACGACAATTTGATGAAGCCCGACCTCGTGGCTCCGGGAAACAAGCTTATTTCCTATAAAGCACCAAATAATAAGCTGGTCGCTTTAGCTCCGGAACTTGCTCTCGACACGACAAACGGCACCGACTCGATGATGTACATGAGCGGAACGTCGGTGTCGGCCCCGCTAGTTTCGGGTGCCGCTGCCATGCTGCTCGAGATCAATCCCAATTTAACACCGGGAATGGTCCGGATGCTCTTGCAGTACACGGCCGACCCGATCTCCGGTGCCAGCCAGTTCGAACAGGGCGCAGGTGAGCTTAATATTGATGGTGCGATGCGCCTCGCACGTACACTTAGTACGGACCGTGATTTCCAAACACTTTCTAAGGACAATTCTATGGTTCCTGGAGGATGGTCGATGCCTACGACCTCATCGACGATCGGAGGAAATACATTTCCATGGGCACAGTTGACTACCGGAAAGTATACTCTTGTAACCGGTTCAAATCTGGTCTCAAAATTCCAGCCTGTCTATAGGCGAGAGTATATTGTTGGGCAAGGGGTTAAGTTCAAAGATGGAAAATTCTCGTTCGATGGCAGCTATTTCGGTGGTGGACTTTCGCTTAACCGATACGTCAAAACCAGTGATGGAACGGCTCTGGGTGAGGGCACAACCATACTAACATACGGTGTTCTCGTGGGTGACGGCGTTCTTGTCGGGGACGGTGTTCTCGTCGGAGACGGCGTTCTCGTCGGTGACGGCGTCCTCGTTGGTGATGGGGTGCTAGTCGGCGACGGTGTACTTGTCGGAGACGGCGTACTAGTCGGTGACTCTGTTCTTCTTGGCGATAATACGGCAGCGATGCGGTAATTATCTAATTACAACAACTAATCACATCAAAATTGTAAGGAGATAAATATATGCTGCAGACAATGCTCGCCAATACGCCGGAGGTGCGGCCATATGAAATCGCACCGCTTATTACCGTCGCTCCCGATCTGACGAGAGTCAGGGAGTTGAGGGCAGAAGACACGAAAGAGGTACTTAACTTCCTGTCTTTCAGACCCGTGCATACCGTTGTCATGACAAGTTTTATCATCGACAACGGCATCGAGAGCGACCTGAACAGAGGTAAATTTTACGGTTACCGTAATATATCGGGCACGCTCGAAGGGGTTGCTCTAATAGGACACTCGACGCTTGTCGAAGCCCGGTCGGAAAAGGCCCTCAAGGCTCTGGCCTTTACAGCCAGATCATCTGAAACGCCGATTCACCTGATAATGTCGAGCCATAACGTGGCCGGAACATTTTGGAAACACCTCAACAGCGGATTAAATGAGCCGAGGCTGACATGTACGGAAGCTCTTTTTGAGATCTCGTTCCCATTCCCCGTTCAGAAAACCGAATGGCAGATCGAGAATGCCAGAATGGAGCATCTGCTGCCGGTCGCCGAGGCCCAGGCCGAGGTTGCCTTTATCGAATCCGGCGTCAATCCGATGGTCCGCGATCGCGAAGGATTTCTCAAGCGTGTCGCACGCCGGATCGAACAGAAACGCGTATTCGTAGTATTGGATGGCGACAAGCTTGTGTTCAAAGCCGATATCATCGCCGAAACCGAAGATGTTATCTATCTAGAAGGCGTTTATGTCCATCCGGACTACCGCGGCCGCAACATCGGTTCAGAGTGTCTCTCCGTGTTGTCTCTCCAACTGTTGAACCGGACCGAGAATATCTGCCTGCTCAGCAATATCGATTTTGAAGGCGCCCATAAGAGCTTTCTTAAGGCCGGCTACAAAAACATGGACCTGTGCACCACCTTATTTGTTTAACTATAAAAAAGATTGGACAAACAGATTTTGCAAATGAGATAATAGGGGAGGCTGAAAACCAGCCTCCTTCTTTTTTACAAAACTGGTCCGTCAGGGCTGACCTCGCCCGCGTCAATTTAAATAACTTTCCCACAATTAACTCAGCGTCAGCCAGACAATGCCGATTTACCCGGCAAATGAGAAATGGATAGATCTAAGATCTCTGACCGCTTCATGGCGACAATCATTGTTGTCGGGGCTTTGTGTGTCCTGGCGGCGGGTTTGTCGATCAATGTCGCGCGAGCGGATATATACCTGTTTCTGCTGGCCATATTTACGATAGCCGTCGGCTCCCGGATCTCGATTCAGATACCGCGATTCAAATCGCATGTGTCCGTTTCCGATACGTTCATTTTTCTCGTGCTGTTGTTGTATGGAGGCGAGTTTGCTCTGCTCCTCGCGGCGGTCGAGGCCATGGCCTCTTCCTGGCGTTTTTGCAATCGAAAGTTGACCGTTTTCTTTAATGCGGCAACGATGGCAATCTCGACTGGTAGCGTCATTCTAATTTTGAAGGCATTTGGGCTCTATACGGAAGGCCAGCTCCACGGATATACCGACAATCGCCAGAATTTTGTCATCGCTCTCTCGCTGATCGCCCTTACTCAGTTTCTGGTCAACACGTCACTTGCATCATTGCACGAT
>JAYVDQ010000514.1:0-3743 GCA_043749325.1 Chloracidobacterium sp.
TGCAAACGCAAAGCGTACTTAAAAATTTTGCCGAAAAGACGGGCGGCCGCTTTGTAGCAACATCCGGCGGCATCGCCATGCGGGAAGCGTTCAAACGGATTGTCGAGGAACTCGGCGGCCAATACACAATTGCCTATCAGCCGACAAACACCAATAAAGACGGGAAATGGCGCTCTATCGAGTTACGCATCGCTCGACCTAATCTCACGATACGTACCCGTAAAGGTTACAACGCCCCGAAGGCTAAGTAGGGATCTTAACGGTCGAACGAAAGGGGAGCACATGATGCTCCTTTTGCGGAAATAATTCAATCAGGGGTTGGGTTTGATCTCTCTCACAAAGGTCATGGAATTACCTATCTTCGGGCTTTTGATCTGTAGTTCTCCGTTAATGATAAAAACCGTGGCGGCCTCGCGGAGGCTTCGAAAGAAAGCCTTCTCGGTAT
The DNA here is from genome assembly GCA_043749325.1 of Chloracidobacterium sp. Taxonomy (GTDB): domain Bacteria; phylum Acidobacteriota; class Blastocatellia; order Pyrinomonadales; family Pyrinomonadaceae; genus OLB17. The sequence goes on from JAYVDQ010000514.1 coordinate 446, forward strand.
TCGAAGCGCGGTCGCAGAACCTTTCGGTTGAAATAATGTCGCCAAACTTTATTTTCACCGGTTTCTTGAACTTCTTTGGCTGTTTGAACGCGAAGCCTCCGCTGAAGCTATTGCAGCCGCCGTTTCCGCTCATCCTGCCGATTTTTTGTATGCTAAGGGTGACCGGAGCGACGATCGAATACGCCATATCGCCCTCAATGAGCAGCCATGTCAGCTTCCAACTGCCGACAATTGACTGCGCTCTAATCGAGAGGCAAAGACAAAGGCAAACGACTAAAAAACTGAATATTCTTCTCATTCGATTTTTGGATCAGTCGACTACTGTCCCTTCTCCTTCTTTTCCATTGTCCAAGTCAGCGCCTTCGGTTTTTGATCCGCAGGTTCCTGTACACCAATCTATTTGACGTTCCCTCTTAGCGTATAATTAGCCGTCGGGTGGGCCACAACATAGACAAAATAGCTTCCGGTCTTCGGGATCTTACCGCGCCAACGCTTTCCGCCCGCCGACTTAACCCCGAATTTTACGGCCCCGCCCCTGAAGAAATCTGACGACCTGCTTACGGAGAATTCGGCACGATTATCCCCGCGGCTGCGCCATGAGATCTCGACGGTCATCGTTTGGCCTTTGCGTGCGCGGATAACATAACTGTCGTGTGCCTCGCCGCCGACATAACCTCTGACAGTCGCCGGACTTATCAGCCGTTTCTTCGGCGTCCGATCGATCTGTGCCGACGCGGAACCGGCAGCTCCGAGTAACAAGACCGAAAAAACAACCACGAAGATTGTCCTGAATTTTAGTTTCTTCATTGTAATTCGAATAGATCAATCCATATGTTTTACGAGGAATTTCGTCGCCATAAATCCCTCTTTTCCTTTGAATATCACTTTGCACCAGGTCTTGTCGTACGATACGATCTCGACCTCGTCGCCATTGAAGCCTTCGGCCAGAACCTCGCTTGTTTCACTCGCGGCGGAGCGTAATTTCAGGAAACTACTTTTGATTTTTATATTGACCAATTCGCCCTGGACAAATACAGGCCCGTTCTTTACGGGCTGGGCACCATTCTTTTTGTCATTTGCGAGTTTTTGCTGCTCTTTTTTGAGGTCGTCCCGTTGCTTGGCCAGATCTTCTTTTTGTTTAGCGAGATTTTGGTTCTCTTTTTCTTTTTTTAGTGTCTCGAGTTCTTTTTTAAGATTCTCCGTTTCCGTTGACGAACCGCTGCAGGCAGTCAATCCGAAGAAAGTGAATGAGACGAGAGCCGCTACTGTATATATTTTCATAATGTTGATATTGGGCCTCCGGATCATTCGACCGCATCCGGCGACCGTTCCTGAGCTATCGAAATGGTGTAGATATAGGTATTTGCGACGTATCGAGTGGTCTCACGCATGCCTTTCGGGTAGATGCCCGCTTCGAAATTTGGCCCCATTAGCCTGTAGATAAAACCGCCGGTATTAGTTAGAAACTCGGCATATTCGCGTGACTCGATCTCGCTTCGGATGATCTTCTTGACCTTGCCGAGGACCTTCTCGACTTCAACGAATTTCATTTTGGGGTGAATTCCGGCAGCGGTCTTGAATCGCTGATCCCAGACCTCGATATTCATTATGCGAGCGGTTTCGTCTATCGGCCTTTGCGGGTCTGCTTCGTCGGCGTAGAGCGTCATCAACTGGACATCGCCCTGTTTGACGGAGACCAATGCCACGCCCTCGCCGTCGCTTGTGCGTTCGAAGGTCATTCCTTTCATCGCAGAGCGGGCTTCTGCGATGGTCGTTCCGAGGCGAATGTCGCCGGCGGACGTTTTCGTGATCGAAAAGTTCGCGGATGCGGCGGGCTCGTCATCAGAGACTCTCCCATTGACCTTAATAGAATAAATGTAAGCCCCGGTCGTAAATTTGGTTGCAAACTGCTCGCGTGGATCAGGGTACTCTATGTCGTAGATGCCCGCTTTGCGCGAATTTGTTCCCTTATATTCAAAGCGGACGCCCGCCGGTTGGTTGGTAAAGTCTGCGTATTCCGTCTCGCCGTAAGCCAGTGTCATTCGGCCGATTTTTCCCATTACTTTCTCGGCTGCGACAATCGTCATTCCGGGATAGACGCCTGCGGCGGTCTTGTATCGGGGATCGATGACCTTGATAGCGATGATCTTTGAGCTGCTCGTGACCTCGATCTCGCGGAAATTCTCGTCGGTCGTTTCCGGCGTGATCATCATGACGACCTTGTCTCGCCGTCTGACGATTATTTGGCCATCCTCGCCGTTTTGATTAAATTCCGCATCGGTAAACTGGTTTTTTGCTTCCGCGATGGCCATACCGAGGCGGACGCCGCCTACGGAATCCTTTTTTATCAAATACTCCGATCCGCCCTGTCCCGACGCGGCGATTACAACAAACAACGCTATAAAACACGCGGCTGACAAAAGGTTGGTTGATCTCATTTTCATAGTTTTTCTCCTTGAAGAAAGCAGGTTACTTCTTGATATCCGCGGCTACACGGAAGCCGATGCCGGGCCTATTCCGTGCCCCGCAAATTTGGGGTCGCAACGATTCGAAATCCAAAATTCAGACCGTGATCCGTTTGCGGCAGGCCGAAGCGACTAACAGACCGTACTCCGTTTCCGTCAAGGGCCCACGACCCGCGGGTCTCCCTATCTTGGTTCATCAAAAACATTTGTTGTTCCTATTATTTTCGTCGTTTGTCGCTATTGTGTAGTTAACCTTTATTCCGAACCTGTTGCGAAGTTGTTTTTATCGGACGTCTGCCAATGTTTCGGTAGCCCGGGTTCGGGCGTTCGGTGTTGTTGACCTCGAGCCAGATTTGAATCTCTGCAAATTTTGAATTTGGTTCTAATCTTCATCGCAAACTAAATATTTGTCGGAAATCCAACCTTTCCATTTCTCACTGTCGTTATTAAACACACTGACCTTTGCTTTCCCGTTTTTTCCTTCAAAAACATAAACGTCGCTATTCTTCAATATTCGGAATTTAGCTTTTCCTTCAGGCGTCCGTGCAATTAGTGCTGCCCCTTTGAAACGAAGTTTGCAATTAATAACGCTCTCACTGGTTACTTTAGTTGGCGTATTGCAGGTTAAGAATTTTCCGTTAACCAAACCGACATCTACCAATTCGTCGCCGCGAATTTCAGTAACGCTAATACGACCCAGAGGAAAAGGCATATTATTTCCATTTTTATAGACAATAGTCCCGTTTTTTAGGCTTCCATAAACCTTGCCATCAGAGGCTTCCGTGTTTAGAGCTTCGCCATTGGTGCTCACGCGGCATTGCAAAGGCGTAAGG
>JAYVDQ010000515.1:0-2125 GCA_043749325.1 Chloracidobacterium sp.
AAGCTCGAATTGCCCAAATTTACGCTTATCGCCGCGACAACGCGTCCTGGTCTGCTGACGGCTCCGCTGCGCGGGCGTTTCGGCATTATTTTTAATTTGGATTTTTATAACGTTGCCGATCTACAGACGATCTGCAAGCGTTCGTCGAGCATTCTAAATGTCGAGATCGACGAACAGGGATCGCACGAGATCGCCAAACGCGGGCGAGGCACACCGCGTATCGTAAACCGACTTTTGCGGCGCGTCCGCGATTTTGCCCAGGTCGATCACGAGGGCCACATCAACGAACACGTCGCCTGCGACGCCCTTGACCGGATGGAGGTCGACAGCTTTGGCCTCGACGACATGGACGCGAAGCTACTAAAGACGATCATCGAAAAATTCGACGGCGGCCCGGTCGGTCTGGGTACGATCTCGGCTGCGATCCACGAAGAAAAAGACTCGATAGAAGAGATTATCGAGCCGTATTTACTGCAGATCGGTTTCCTAAACCGCACGCCACGCGGCCGCATGGCCACGCGCCTCGCGTATCAGCACTTTGGACTCGAAGCGCTGATGCGGACCGGCGAGAATCCTTCGCTGTTCGGCTAAAGATATTGATCTTGAACCGTTGAAAATAGTGGCATATTTGTAGCCCACATCGCGAGATGTGGAAATTGTCGTGACAAATAATCGGAACCGTCGAAGACGGTGGCATAACATCTGAATGTGCGATGTGATTTATGCCGCCGTTTCCAACGGCTCGAATATGGTGCCGTACAGTTCCCACAGTTTGCACCGTGGGCTACAAATATACCGTCGGCGTCGCCGACTAGGGATTCGCGATCTGTCAGAACCACCTGTGGTAACGGGTGGTTTAAGACGGTGAATGTTCAACTCGCGGCCTGTATGATGACCGCGTTCTAACGCCCACTACTGGGGATGGTTCTGACCGGGATGGTGTGGTCGGAACTTCTCTGCACATTGAGCGACATAGCCATAAGAGTCACCACGAGCATGGATAACCGGAGCTACTTTACGCGCTTAAATTCAACTACTCGTTTCTCATTGTTAACAAACCATTCGAGGACGAGTCTATCTGACGTCAGATCAATTATTTTGTTTGCGCTCGAGAAAGTATTCATTAGATGAGGGTCATTTAACCCCATGCCTCCAGGGCCTCCCGAAGATCGATAAAGCATCGTACCGAGTTCACTATTTCCGATGCACCAATATTGGGTATAGGTCGTTCCGTCATTTACGGAAAACGAGAACCCGTTATGGAAATCGCTGGCGTAATTGCCTTTCTTTTCGATCTTAAAATGGATGGATTCCGGTTTACTGGATTGCCATTCTCCAACAAGTTTATCCTCCATTGAGGAGATTGAGGAGCAGGCGATTGTCACAATACTCAGCATCGTAAACATAAAAATCTTTGTCGTGTTCTTTTTCATATCGACATTTCTTACATCTGATGTCTCAGTCTTGCTAGGAACGATCCGTAACTTCAAGTTGTTACCACACAAAGGCAGACTTGATCTCAGGTTTAAATAAGACCACCAAAGCCCATATCCCAATTGGAAAGCCGATAAGAGTCTGACAAACGGACAGGATCGCTAAAATGGAGATCGCCACGGCAAAGCCATGTTTTCTTGCGCTCATCATTTCAATCGCGCCGTAGACGCTAAAAGCTGATACACAAAGAATTAAAAGCATCATTATTGGGGCAAATTGAGTTTCCAAACCATCCAAATTAGTGGGTCGTCTCATAGCGGTCATTGAAATTATGGTCCACACAAAGATAATTCCAGCGTTGACGATTATCGCGATAGCAGGTGGCTTTAGTTTAGCTTTTGCCGCGCTAATATTCATATTTTCGACTGGAGTTGCGGGAGATTGAACGGTTCTCACTGTCGGCCCCGGCTCTGGCATACTCCGACTCCGCAACTCCCCACGGATTCTTTCTTCTTCCTCTGGTGTAAACGTAGAAAGACGCTCCGCGGCACTAACTAATTGCTCCTTACTTTTCTGCTGCCAGTTGTCGCCTAAGCGCTGATAGTTGTATCGTGTTGCCTGCGCCGTTTCTTTCGCTTGTTGCTCTCGCTGCACAAGATGTGGAATTTTAGCCTTAATTTCAGGCGTAAGA
>JAYVDQ010000516.1:0-3156 GCA_043749325.1 Chloracidobacterium sp.
CGATTGCGGGCGTTCCAAGGCTCATATTTACAACCTTGATGTTGTAAGCGGATCGATTGTTGTAGATCCAATCCAGTCCCTGCAACAATCCGGCGGATGTACCGGTGCCATTTCCACCAAGCACGCGGACATTTATAATTTTCGCGTTCGGCGCCATGCCCCGGTATTGGAGCAATTCCGTGCCCTCACCCTTCGTGCCCGCAACGAGCCCGGCTACGTGTGAGCCGTGGCCGTACGGATCTCGGTTTGTCGTGGATGTGGTGCCGCCCGTAAAATCGACACTTTTGATGACTCGGTCATCTCCCAACAGGGATGTCGAATCCACGAACGAGTGGTGATTTTCGTAAACTCCGGAGTCAACAACCGCAACTCCCACACCCGATCCGTCTAACTGGCTCGTAACGGTGTTCACAATACCGCCGACAACAGCGGTATTGGTCATCGTGCGTACCAGGGAAACGCCGGTAGTAGTTTCAATATGTCCGAGGATGCTGACATCCTTGTCTAAGGAGAGGTGTTTCGCACTCTGCACGGCCGCTACTTCCTCGGCAGCCCGAACAGGCAGATCAATGAACAGCATGTTCAGGGCCGCCGCGCGGTCTCCGATCAAAACGCCATTGCGTTTGAGCACATTCAGTAGCTGTGGATTGTCTATATCATCCGACTGTAGAATAACCTTTACGATCCTATTCTGGTCGGCACCAGCTACCAACTCTCTCAGATCAGGCGAAAGCTTGTCGCCCACAAATGAATCATTATCGTTTGATTTTGCGATGTCCACCCTTTCAAAACGCGATCGCAGACGGTCGTCGCCCTTGATTTGAGAAACGAAAGTGCCGGCGTCGGCCGCGCTCAGGATCCGTATTTTACCCTGGGAAAGAGCGTTATACAGATCTTGGGCTACCTTAGCGCCGAGCATCGGGGTTGCAGACGAAAAACTCGCGATATCATCCAGATAGATGACCGTCTTATCTTTCGAGGCTTCGGCATATTTAAGAATGCCTTTGAGATTAGCGTCAAATTCCGCTTGATCTTTCGTGGACGAGAAAAGAGCATTCCAGTTTACCCGGAAAAGCCTCTTGCCCTGCGGGTCTCTGGCGAGACGAGCCGCGACGGATTGCAGTACCATATCTCGCGCGTATCCTCTGTCATCGATCAAAACAGGATTGTTTCCGTTTTTTGATGCCAAAACATGAGCGATGGTCTGGGCCTCCTTTGCATAACTCTCGTTAGTATCGTACCCGGCCGTAACTTCCGTAAGATAGTCGGCGTACGATTGGGTTACGGTTTCAGCGGCTGCGGGCTTTACGGTACTTACCTTGGCCGCCTCTTGTCCGAACGCCAACGTGGAGAAAAGTAATGTCCATACCAGAAGGTATGTCATTACTTTGTAACGGGGTTGGTTTTTCATATTTTCTCCTGTGCTTTTGTAAGCCATTCTAAATTCAGGTGGGTCTTGCCCACGATCTCTTTGGCAATGGGCGTGCCACACCGTCAAAAAGCTGTGCCGTCCTTATATTTGCTTGGGTCTGAGAAAAAGGGGCGAGTGGGGATGATCAATGTCAAAATGAATTCCGGTCAACCTGACCGAATCTGATGTGTCAGAATGAACGAAAAAAGGCGATGCCGGATGAAACCGGCACCGCCATGATCAATATACTCAAAATGACCTATTTCGTTATGCCAACCTGAGTCAGAGCATACGCGTAATCAAACGCGACCTCTTTAAGCCTATCGTACCGTCCCGAAGAGCCGCCGTGGCCGGCTCCCATGTTGGTCTTGAGCAACACGACATTGTTATCAGTCTTCATCTCGCGGATCTTAGCCGCGAATTTCGCGCCTTCCCAATACGGCACCTGGCTGTCGTTGAGCGAGATCTCGATCAGCATATTCGGGTAGGCCTGCTTTTTGACGTTATCGTACGGCGAATACTGCACCATATAATCCCACGCCTTTTTCTCGTTCGGGTTGCCCCATTCGATCCATTCTTCGGTGGTAAGCGGCAGATCGGCGTCGAGCATGGTATTCATCACATCGACAAACGGCACCTGGGCGATCACGGCGTGAAATGTTTGCGGCGATTGATTTACGACCGCCCCCATAAGCAGTCCGCCGGCGCTTCCGCCCTGGATCACAAGCTTATCCGACGACGTGTATTTATTGGCGGCGAGCCATTTTGCCGAATCGACAAAATCATTAAAGGTGTTCATCTTGGTGAACATCCGGCCGCCCAGCCGCCATTTTTCGCCAAGCTCGCCGCCGCCCCGTATCAAAGCGATCGCATAGATCATGCCGCGATCGACAAGGCTGAGCCGCGATGTCGAAAAACTGGGCGTCATCGACACCCCGTATGATCCGTATGCGTACAGGAGCATCGGAGCCGAGCCGTCGAGCTTGGTTCCCTTTTTCATAACGACAAGTACCGGCACCTCGACGCCGTCACGGGCCTTGGCCCAGACGCGGCTGGTCTCGTATTTCGTCTTATCGTAGCCGCTCGGTATCTCCTGCTGTTTGATCAACGTGCTCTTTCTCGTCGAAAAATTATACTCATAGGTCGAGCTCGGCGTGATCATCGATGAATAGCTATAGCGAATTATCGCCGTATCATATTCCGGATTTGCTGAGAGGCCCATTGTGTAAACGGTCTCCGGCGTCTGTATCCTATCGCCCTCGTTTCGCGATTTAGTATCGACCACGCGAAGATACTCCAGTCCGTTCTCCTTTTCAGAGACGACCGCCTTGCCCTTGAAAAAGCTTACCGATCCAATATGGACGTCCGAGGCGTATGGAATGAAATCCTTCCAATTCTTCTCGCCCGGATCGTCTGCCGGAGCCTTAACGACCTTGAAATTCTCAGCGTCTTTGTTCGTCCTTATATAAAAAGCCCCATTGTCGAAATCGGCGTCGTATTCGTGGCCCTCGCGTCGCGGTGTTATGACCTTCCATTCACCAGTCGGGTTATCGGCGGCCAGATAGCGATATTCACTGCTCGTTTTTGCCGACGAACCGATAAAAAGCATTTTGCGGTCACGCGAACGCCCGATGCCGCAATTAAAGAGCACGTCCTTTTCTTCGAATATCAGATCATTCTTGTCGGTACTTACCGTGTGCCGCCAGATCTTATCTGAGCGTTTCGAGACAGCATCCTCCTGGCCA
>JAYVDQ010000517.1:0-3725 GCA_043749325.1 Chloracidobacterium sp.
GGCGCAAAGCGGAAGAGTCTGGAGGAAACGCTGATCGTATAGGTCTGACCAGCAATGACATCCGGGAATTGGTAAAAGCCAAATGTGCTGGTCGTGGCTTGACGTATAAAACCGTTCGGACCGGTGATAGTGACGATCGTGCTTCGCAATCCCCGTCCATCGTCGGTCATGACGCGGCCTGAAACCATGACAGGCAAAGCCGCGCACGTAAAGGTTCCCGCGAGATCGATCGTATCGACATTCCATCCGCCGCCGGCCGGAGCTGCGTTGCTGTCGGCTCCGAAACGCCATCTAAGCTGGACATTCTGGCCGCTGGCGGCGGCGGGAAGGCGGACGACGGTCGTTATATAACCGCCCGAGTTGCCCGTCCAGCCGATGCGGCCGCCAAGCGGATTCGGCGTGCTTACGCCCATTTGTCCGTTGTAGCCGTTTTGGAGAAATGTTCCCCCGGCCGCGATTATGTCGTCGAACGCCCCGCCGGCAATGCTGATCTCCAAAACGCCGCCGTCCCATCCGCCCTCGGTGTTGTATTTGTGGCGAAAAGTGACGGTCGCGGCCGTCGCCGTAACCTGGATGGCGGGCGACGTGAGTTCGGTTGACCCGCCTTCGCCAGACGGGCAGCCGGTAGTGCAATTTGGCAGGTCGGCGGCAAACATCGAATTAACGCCGCTGTCAGGGCCGGCGGCGGTCGAAACAAATGTCATCGGGGCGTAGCTTGATGTGATGGACCAGCCCGCGGGTGCGGCCGGGGGTGTTAGAGCGTCAAAATTTTCTGTAAATGTTGTTGTCGGACTGCCGACGGCGAGGGTTCGCGTAAAGCTCACCGGCCCGAGGCTGCTAGTGACATTAAGCGTCAGGGTGAGCACGCTCCCGCACGACGCGTTGCCGGGCAGGGTAAAGCTAATATTTGGCGACGCGGTCGTGCCGCTCGGAATCGTTCCGGCATTGATCAACGTTCCGCTCCCGATCTGAATGGTCGTACCCGTGGCGGCATGCCCCGTTTGGTTTGTAAGCGGAATTGTCAGCGTCAATGTTTCACCGGGATCGGCGAATGAGTTGCCGTTTCCGCCGGTGTCGCTGATCGTAAAGTTTGGCGTCTGGAGCAGGTTTGGCAGATCGAATGATTCGCTCACGCGGGCCGTTCCGGTGCCGCCGATCGACGTGCCGCCGACATTCTGGATGCTGGCGTTCGCACCCATTCCTCGTATCGCAAAACCGTCCCAGATATCCGAGACATCCCCGGCCGGGTCGCTTGCGAGTCCTGCCGCAATGATCGCATCGCGTTCCTGTAGAAAATTTGGCGAGAGGGGAGCGAGCTTCATCCCGTCCGTAACTAGCTGCAATACCTTGCGGTTGCCGACGCTCCACCCGAGCCGGGTTACCATTTTTGCGCGTATTTCCCACAACGCGCTGCACCATATTTCCCCGGCATTGTGAACCTCGTCACCGTTCGCGCCGCCAAGAGGCCCCTTCGCAAATGCTCCGTCGCTAATATCGATCTGTGATTGATCAATATCCGCAAAGGTCAGCGGATTAAAAGGTAGGTTCAAAGGCCCGCCGGTGGATGATCTGACCGCGTACGGAAACCTGCGAATGCCGTAAAAATTGTTGTTTGCAAACCCTTGCAACTGAAACCAATTGTAGGTGGCGTATGCCGTTTCAGCGTAAATTCCGTTTACCGGATCGCTCTCTTGCGAAAGCATTGACAGTCCGTAGAAATCCGACCAACCCTCGCCCATTCCCCGCGACATATCATTTACCAACCCTGAGCCGTTGCCGTGCAGCCGATTCGAAAGGCCGTGGGTGTGCTCGTGAACCACAACGTCCGCGTCGAGGCTGCCGTCAATGTTCGGATTCGTCCCACTGAAAATATACATCTGCATCCGGCCGCGCACGCCGTCGGCCGCGGTCGTAAAATTGGCATTGTTTGTACCTGAAGAATCCTGGCCCTCGCCGCGAACGCGGTCACCTGCGACACCCTGGCCGGTGAAGTTAACGTTCTGGAAATTGCGGGCCGCTTCGGTGAAGCCTAAACGGTAGGTCTCATCATGAAACAAATTGCAGATATAGAAAAGCTGGGTGACAGCGCCCTGTTGAAATGCAGTACCCGGATAGGTCTGTGAGTCGGGAATCGGGGCGTCGCCGGTATTCGTGTTGGGATTAAACGGGTTGTAAACAAAAGTGAAATTGCGTGTTGGACTTGTCGCCTCGCTGTTTAAGTCAACACCGTCATTGATAGGCGGCGGCCCCGGTGAGAAATCGCGGTCAAGACCGGCCTGCACCGCGTTGCCATCGGTAACCGTCACGCCATCGGGGATCCAGCCGAGGTTATTAAATGTGTATGGTGCCTCATTGCCGATACGGGTAATCGATGTCCGGGGGATCGCCACGCCCTGGGCACCGTTTGGAGAGGTAGGGCGAGGCGATAAAGGAAATGGGTTTCGTGCGACGTTTATCATCGCGTTTGGGTTCGCATATACGCCATAAGTCGCCGGCTGTGTTTGATCCTCGGTAAGGTTTTTACGCCATAGCAGCATCCCCGTATGAGCATCGACGATCACGTAATAGGCATTTGTCGGCTGCCAGATCAACACGCGCCAGGCCGGGATCGCAACGCCGGGCTCCGTCGGAAAATATATTTTCTCGGCTGTCGTTGCTGAATCGCCCGCTCCAAAAAATGCCTTTAGCTCGTTCGAGGCTTTGTCATTCTTATTCAGGTCGAGCTTAGAGCTATCCGAATTGATAAACACGGCTGCCGCGTTTACGGCTGAAAACGGGTCGCCAAAATCAGTTGAGAGCGAGCTGTAATCGAGCCCGGGAGCGAAATTGTTAATAACGCGGATCATCTCGCCATTTTTGCTGAAACCGGCCTTGATCTCGCCGCGAAACACCGGAATGCCGTTGATTTCCTGGTCCAATTCGACGAATGACAGGTTGCCGTCGGGGTTTGTATAATCGGCGGCTACCTTAAGCTGGTTGATCTGCTCGTTGCTCGCACCGATCAGCCGGGCATTTTGTTCGAGAAAATTCGTAAGTATCGCGGAGCGTTTCATCGGGGAGCGGCCAGTAAGGAATGCCTTTGCTTGTTTTACGTCCGGAGCTATCACCTCGGGGATGCGGATGTCGTCGTTGTATTCGACCTTCAACGTCGGGACGCTGCGTTTCAGGGCGTTTTCTCCCTGAACAAAGGTATTGCGGATATCAACAATGGCACTCGGGCTTTTGCTCAACGTTGATCGAAATGCGGCTATTTTGTTGACCGCGGCGCTATCGGAGCGAATGTCGTAGTTTGGCAGTTCTTTTTCGTGGCTTTCCGTCCGGTGAAAAAATCCGTTGGCGGCCCTGGAACGCGGTTGAAACGGAAGAGCGAAAATCGCCGCGATGACACTCAACGCGAAGATCGCGTAAAAACGCGCGCCGCGTGACCTTAACCAAAAACGAACGAACTTCATTAAAATCCCCTAAAACCGCGATAATACTGTGGTACGGACACGCCCCAAAATACAAAAAACGATCCCGTATCGAATTAGATGTTCAAAAACATTAAGATGGATATAATCTTTTCAAGATTTTTGCGTTATAAAAATTTGGTGCGAACCGACTTTTGGCAAGGTTTGATTGTCACAAATAGGCGGCTCTAAGTCAATAAATATGGGAGCTGAACAGCCAGTAAAGGCGGGTGAGGACCTGATCCAAAAAGTATTTGGAGCGGGAGGTCTGGTTGC
>JAYVDQ010000518.1:0-4197 GCA_043749325.1 Chloracidobacterium sp.
CTGCATCGGCGCTTTTACGCGAATCTGGGCGGCGCTCCCACTCGCCTGCAGGGCTTGCTCGCCGTGCCGATCGTCTACATCCGATATCTGATCGGAATGAATCAGGAGGGCGAATGGGGCCTGAATCAGAACGAGAAACCGCTGGCTGAGACGTTCGCTTCATCGGTAGTCAATGACTAAAAAAAAGCGCCAATTGATATTTAACTGGACCTACCGAGAATGGGGCGGCGCCCAGATCTATTTTATCGGGATAATGAAAGCGGCTCGGGCGGACTGGGAAATTTTAGTTGTTATGCCCCGAGATTCGTCGCCGGAGATCGTAAAGTTTTTTGACGAGATCGGTGTCAAACACGAATTCATCGACGCCCATTTAGACATCGACCCGGCACCGACCATACGTAGAAAGTTAACCAGACATTGGAAACGTATTCACTCCGAGATCGTGAGCTACCGCTTTTTGCGGAGATTCAACCTGCGTGAGTGTATTTTGCATATCGAGATCCGTCCCTGGGTCTCTTGGATGTTTTTGGCCGTCCTTTCGATGCGGGGGGCCAATGTTTTTGTCACGCTGCACAATGCTTTGCCAAATTTTCCAGCATGGCGGGTTATGCTGTGGAAGGCGAGGATGCAGTTTGTCTCACGGCTTCCCGGATTTCATATCCTCACTTCTAATAAACACGCCAAGAACAGTTTTAGAGGCTGGGTCGAGCCTAAGTTCTGGGAAAATATTCGCGTTACATACACCACGGCAAATCCGGTTGAGATCGACGAGGTTTTAAAAAGCAGCTTTGACCGTGATGCTGCTCGGCGGGAACTAAATATTGGTGAGCAACAGTTTGTCGTCCTGTGCGTCGGCCAATTCATTGATAGAAAAGGGCGTTGGGCATTTCTCGAAGCGGCGAAGCTCGCACTTCAGCAAGATCCCGACCTTCAATTTGTCTGGGTATCGCCGACGTTACCGTCGGCGGGCGAAACAAAACGAATAGCTGAATTCGGCCTTGGCGACAATTTTCGTCTCGTCCTATCCGCCTCTACCGGATCGACGCGGCATGATATTTTGAGCTTTTTCCGAATCGCCGATGTTTTTGCACTGCCCAGCTTTGTCGAAGGCCTACCGATCGCATTATTGGAGGCAATGGCGATGGGAATTCCGAGTATTTCTACTAATATCACAGCAATCCCCGAGGCGATAATTGACGGTGAAACCGGCATTTTGATCGAGCCCGGCGACAGCCCGGCCCTCGCGCACAGCATTCTCGCCCTCAAAGGCGATCCGGGTCTTCGCCAAAGGCTGTCGGCGGCGGGACGGGCGTTTGCTCTCGAACATTTTGACGAGAGGGAAGCGTCCCGCATCGCGATCAAAGCCTATAAGGAGTGTTTCGCCGATGTCGCCTGAACCAACGGGCATGAAGGTCCGGATCTTTAAGAACGGCATATACAGCGCTCTTTCGTGGGTGTTCCCGATAATTTTTGCGGTGATAGTCACCCCGGTGATCGTGCGTGGTTTGGGGAACGAACTCTACGGCCTGTACGCGGTCATCCTCAGCTTTATCAGCTATTCGTTTACCTTTGGCATTGGGAAAACAGCGGCCAAATACGTTTCAGAATACAAGGCAACAGGCGAGATCGACAAAATATCCGAGACGGTCTCGGCGGCGCTGTGGCTGAGCCTTGGGATCGGCATCGTCGGAGCGGCGATAGTCGCGCTTACCGCCAATTACATTGTTGCAAATGTCCTGGTGATCCCGCCACCGCTGCACGATACAGCGGTGAGTGCTTTATATTTGGCGAGCCTGACCATCCTGATGACGATGTTGAGTCAGGTGTTTCAGTCGGTCCTACAGGGACTCCAGCGATTTGATCGGTTTGTAGTTCTGACAAACCTCAGCGTTTTCCTGCTTAATCTCGGCAGCGTCCTGATCGTGGTCGAGGGTTATGGCGTGCTTGCTCTGCTGGTTTGGAATCTAATCGTAGCTGTGCTGATCGGTGCCGCCTTTTATCTCAACGCCCGCCGTCTGCTGCCGGAATTCACATTTCGTTTCTCAATCGACGGAGAATTGTGGCGAGCCTCGATCAAATATGCGTCGAGCATAATTATCTACCAGGTTTTCGCGAATGCTCTGCTGCTGTTTGAACGCTTCCTGATCGTTAGAAAATTCGGCCCCAAAGCCGTCACCTTTTACGTTGTTCCGATGTTGATCGGGTTGTATTTTCACGGATTTGTATCGAGCCTTGTTCTGGTGATCTTTCCGGTGATCAACGAGCTCCTCACCGACAAGGAAAAACTCGCGCGTCTATATCAAACATCGTCAAAGATTATTTTGACGCTGACGGGTTTCTTTCTAGTTACGTCGGTGATTACAGGCCGCGTTTTTCTCAACGTTTGGATGGATAACAAGTTTCCGGCCGATTCATATTGGATATTGGTTTGCCACGTACTCACCTTCGGCATTTTGTCCGTCACGGTGATTGTATGGCAAATGAATGAAAGCCACCGCGCCGCGAATCTCAATGCGCTCGTTACCATTTTGTGGCTGTTCATCTCCGCCCCGCTGATGTTCGCTCTTGCGGACCGATGGCAGTCGATAGGAATTGCCTTTGCAAGACTTGCGGGGGTGATAGTATTTCTGGCAATGATCGTTGTCACCGAGCAAAGATTTCTGGGCGGCGTGTTGTATCGCTTCTGGGGCAGTACGCTCGTCAGATTGGCCATCGCGATTGTCCTAACAGGGTTTGCGGAATGGATAGTTATTGGAATTTTCCAACCTAGTTGGTTGGTATTTATTGGTGCCGGATTAACCGGCGCCGTCATCTTCGCGGGCGTCCTGTTTGCGACCAGCTATTTGAAAGAAGACGAGAAAGCTGTTCTCACAAGTTTGATCAGCCATTGGCGGGTCGCAAAATAGCTCCATAGCTTGAGGAGCGATTTGTTAACATAATTGCATGAATGACGATTTCCAATTGGTGCAGCGTTTACCGTTCATTACCAAAATGTGCGCCGGCAAGCGCGTTTTGCATTTGGGCTGCACAAACGCACCGTACACCGAGGAATCGATCGACAATAATATGCTGCTCCACTTTGAGTTAGAGAAGATAGCAGCGAGTCTCTGCGGGATAGATACAGACCAAGACGGACTCGATATGCTCGAGGAGCATGGAGCAAATAATCTCTACTTTGCAGATCTCGAAGACCTTGACGCTCTCGACCTAAACGAGACTTTTGACGTGATCGTGGCAGGTGAAATGATCGAGCACCTCAATAATCCCGGCCTATTCTTGAGCGGCATCCGCAGATTCATGAATCCGGAAACGAGGCTATTGATCACCACCATTAACGCCTATTGCGGAATGCGTTTTGTTTTGTACGGCCTTCGAGGAAAGCGTGGAAAGGCCGAGCCCGTCCATCCGGACCATGTGGCATATTATTCGTACTCGACCCTCTCGCTTTTGTTGAAGCGGCACGAGCTAAATGTTGAATCATTTCTTTTTTATGACGTTGGCGAGGAACATCGGCCCCACAACCGATGGTTTCTAAATTTGTGCAACGACATTTGTGTTCGGATCGCACCGCAGTGGGCGGACGGAATTATCGCCGTGTGCCGGCTCTAATTCAGCGATTTGCGGGCTGTCTCGGGAAGGGCTTTGAACGAACTCTGCCTGGAACAGAATACGTTATAGCGAATAACGTAATAGAGGGCCGCTATTCCGTCGCGATAGGTTATCTTCTTTCCTTCTTCGTAGGTTCTACCATAGTAGCTGATAGGAACTTCATAGATAGGGCATTTCAGCTTAGCCATCTTGGCTGTGACCTCGATCTCAAAACCAAACCCGGATGAGGTGATCGTCATATTTCGAATAATGTCCCCTAGAAAAGCCTTATAACAGGTTTCGACGTCGGTTAAATTAAGATTTGTCAGCATGTTCGATAACGTGGTCAAGCCTTTATTCGCCAAGTAATGGTAGTAGTAGAGTACGCGGGCCGCCCGTCGAATAATGAACCGCGAACCGTACGCAACATCGGCAAACCCGGCCATTATCGGATAGATCACTTCCGGGATCTCGGACGGGTCGTATTCAAGGTCTGCATCCTGAATTATCACGATGTCGCCTACCGTTTCGGCGATCCCCGCCCTTAGCGCGGCTGTTTTTCCCTGATTTCGCACCTGATATATACCGCGAATCAAATCGTGTTCAGAC
>JAYVDQ010000519.1:0-3414 GCA_043749325.1 Chloracidobacterium sp.
GGGACTAAAAGACAAGCAATCGGCTCTCGAACACCAACGTGATGAAGCCGAGGCCGCAATGCGCGAACTGCTCTCAGGTTTGCCGAATATTCCGGCTGAGGACGTTCCCATAGGCCCCGACGAATATGCAAACACGGAGATACGCCGCTGGGGCGAGCCGCGCGAATTCGACTTCGAGCCTAAGGACCACGTCGATCTCGGCGAAACGCTCGGCATTCTCGACTTTGAGCGAGCGACCAAGATCGCTGGCTCACGCTTCGCGATCCTCAACGCCGCAGGTGCTCGTCTCAGCCGCGCGCTTGTCAATTTCATGCTCGACGTCCATACGGCCGAGCATGGCTACACCGAAACCCTGCCGCCTTTTCTAGTAAATCGCACCGCTTTGTTCGGTACAAACCAACTGCCGAAATTTGAGGATGATCTGTTTCACATCAAAGACGATCGCGGATTTGCCTTGATTCCAACCGCCGAAGTTCCGGTGACCAATTACCACTCCGAGGAAATCTTAGACGCAACGCAGCTGCCGATATATTTCACGGCATACACACCGTGTTTCCGCAGCGAAGCCGGCAGCTACGGCCGCGATACACGCGGATTGATCCGGCAGCATCAGTTTGAAAAGGTCGAACTTATAAAATTGAGCCTGCCAGAAAATTCCGAAGAGGAGCACGAAAAACTGACGGCCAACGCAGAACGGATCTTGCAGCTCCTCGGTCTGCCGTACCGCACGATGGTGCTCTCGACCGGCGATATGGGTTTCGGCGCAAAGAAAACCTACGACATCGAGGTCTGGCTGCCGAGCCAGAAAACGTATCGTGAGATATCAAGCTGCTCTAATTGTGGCGATTTTCAGGCGCGGCGCATGAATACCCGATTTCGGCGAGCCGGGGGAGCCAAACCGGAATACGTCCATACGCTCAACGGCAGCGGCCTCGCCGTCGGCCGGACGTGGATCGCGATTTTAGAGAATTATCAACAGGAGGACGGTTCTGTTTTGATACCCGAAATACTCCAGCCGTATATGAATGGCTTGACTGAGATTAAGAATATTTAGCCGCAGATAAACGCAGATGACGCTTATAAAGAAAAAATAGAACAATAAATTCTTATCTGCGTCATCTGCGTTTATCTGCGGCAAAGACTCTTCTGGTTTTTTTTAATAGGTTGACGAGACTCGGTCATGTAATTACGATGTAATTATGAAAACCCAGATCATTCAGATCGGTAATTCGCAGGGTATTCGCATACCCAAAGTATTGCTTGAAGACAGCCGCATTAAGGGTGAGGTCGATCTCGAACTCCATCCCGACGGCATCCTTATTCGCAATGCGCAAAAGCCGCGGTCCGGCTGGGATGACGCATTCAAAACGATGGCCGAGAATGAGGATGACGAAATTATGGACGGCAATTCATCGACCGCGTTCGAGAAAAAGGAGTGGCAATGGTAGATCGATTTGACGTTTATCTTGTCAATCTTGACGATGAGCCGTCCAAGAATGCCAAGAATACTCGGCCCTGCGTTGTCGTTTCGCCAAACGAGATGAATCACAATATTCAAAACGTGATCATCGCCCCGCTCTCGTCCGTCACCGCCCTATACCCGACACGGATCACGGTCAGTTTTCTAAACAACGAACGCTCAATCGTTCTCGACCAGCTCCGTACTGTCGACAATATTCGGCTCGTCAAAAAGATCGGTGAGATCGACCAGGCAGCTCAAAAGGCTACGCTTGCCTGCCTACAGGAAATGTTTGCAGAATAGGTAATCTTCTTTGCGTCTCTGCATCTTTGCGGGAATTTTTTCTCCCGCAGAGCCGCAAAGACGCGGAGACAATACAATTGTTACTATGCGGTCTGAGCCTTTGCCTTGTTCCAAAGAGCGTCCATTTCTGTCAGGCTTGCGTCGTCCAAACTCTTGCCTTCTAGCTTTAATTGCTCTTCGATAAATCTGAACCGCCGCCGGAATTTGCGATTGGTTTTTTTCAATGCGGTTTCAGGCTCAATATCAAGATGGCGGGCAAGATTCATAACGACAAATAGCAGGTCGCCGATCTCTTCGCCAATATTTTCAGTATTGCCGTTTTTGATTGCGCTTCGCAGTTCGCGCGTCTCCTCGTCGAGCTTTTCAAAGATCTGATCGGCATTTTCCCAATCAAACCCAACCTTTGCGGCCTTTTTGGTGAGTTTTAACCCTTCGAGCAAAGCCGGGAAATGCACCGGCACCTCGTCGAGAATCGAATCTCTTTGTTTCTCAACTTTTCCCGACGCCTTTCGCTCATCGGCTTTGAGCTGGTCCCAGTTGTCCAATACATCCTCAGCCCGGGCAAACTTAGCATCGCCAAAGACATGAGGGTGCCGCAGTATCAGTTTTTGTGTCACCCCCTGGGCGACATCGTCAATGTTAAAATCGCCGCGCTCAGTTCCGATCGTCGAGTGAAAAACGACTTGCAGAAGCAGGTCGCCAAGCTCCTCGCGCAGATTCGTAGTGTCGCCTGTCGCATCAGCTTCCTGGATCGCGTCGAAAGTCTCATACGCCTCTTCAAGCAGGTATTGAGCAAGCGAGGCATACGTCTGCTCGTGGTCCCACGGACACCCGCCGGGGGCGCGAAGGCGGGCCATCACGGCAACAAGTTCGTCAAATGATTTGGACATGACCTAATTAAAGTCTAGCGAGTCGAGAGAGTCAAGAGAGTCTTGGGAGTGGAAGGTCAAACAACTCTCTCGACCCTCTGGACTCGCTGGACTTCCACGACTCAAAGCCAAAATGCTACTATCGAAACAGGATAAAAAACTTATGATCGGCCATGACGACGACAACGAAGAAGTACATTTTAAGGTAGCTGACAGGCGAAAATTCAACTCGGACGGCTCAGTACGCGACGGCGTAACGCTCGAACCGGCAAAGGTTGGTGCACCACCTCAGGAGCCGGTTGCCACGGCAAATGAACCCGAACCGGAACAAACGTCAGCGGCAGATGCAGAAGTAGCGGCACAGGAATTTGCTGCCGAGCCCGAAGGTGCCGACCATGACAGCGATATTCCGGGTGCCGACGACCCGGCGAGTTTTGTCAATTTTCTCTCAACGCTCGCGACCAACGCCGCGGCCGCTCTTGGGGCTATTCCGCACCCGGCGACCGGCCAGCGCTCGCTCGACCTCGAAACCGGCAAATACTGGCTCGATGTGCTTGCGATGGTACGCGATAAAACCAATGGCAATCTTCACCCGAAAGAAGCCCGCCTGCTCGAAGGTCTGCTTGCGGATCTGCGATTGCAATATGTTCAACTCGTCCGTGCGACCGAAGAGAAATTAAAGGCACAAGCCGCCCAGAAACTCTCCGGCTCGGACATATTGGGCAAGAAATAGAATTTGCCACGGAGGGCACAGAGGCCTCAGAGACAAAGAACTTGCCTGGA
>JAYVDQ010000520.1:0-5514 GCA_043749325.1 Chloracidobacterium sp.
AGCGTCCCCCGGCCTGACCAGCCTTGCCTCGAAAACGGCGGACGAATATGATCAGGGCAAGGCGCTGGGAATTATGCAGTCCGGTGCAAGCCTGGCACGCGGGATCGGCCCGATCATGGGCGGGCTGCTGCTGAATAACGCGATAAACGTGATCGACGATTTCACGCTGTACCGGACCTTTTGGACGGCGGCAGGGATAATGTTCGTTGCGTTTCTGGTGGCTATTTATTTTGCGCGAACGGTCAGGGACAAAGTATTGGTGTAGCAGGTCTTAGCTGACCGCCCGCTTCCGTCCGTTCTTTTGTGCGGTAGGAAATACCAGTCTGAAAGTCGTCCCTTCTAAAAGCAGACTTTGCACCTCAATGGTACCGGCATGTTCCTGAATGATCCCGTATGAAACGGCGAGTCCGAGTCCGGTTCCGCTTCCGACCTCTTTTGTCGTAAAGAACGGATCGAACACTTTCTTGAGATTTTCGGGTGGGATCCCTTCGCCCGTATCGATAACCTCAATGACAGCCCCATTTTCTGAATCAAGCATGGTTTTCAGGGTTATCGTTCCGCCTCTAACCATCGCGTCACGGGCGTTGAGAATCAGATTTGTAAATACTTGCTGCAATTTGCCGCCGCTGCCCGAGATCCTTGGCGGCGGCGCAGCGTAATCCTTAATTACCTCAATGTTAGATTTTCGGAGTTGCGGTTCAAGCAGTTGGAGAGTGTCGTTTAGCAATTTGTTGATATCGATCTCGACAAATTCTTCGGAATTGCCTGTACGTGAAAAATTCAGCAAGTTTCCGACGATATTGGACGCCCTATCGGTTTGGCGCTGCATCTTTTGCAAAAGCGCGTGCTTCGGGTCCGTTTCAGGGATCATGCCAAGTAGCATCTGCGTGTAGCTCGATACCCCCGTCAACGGCGTATTGACCTCATGCGCAACGCCGGCGGCAAGCAACCCAATGCTTGAGAGTTTTTCGCTCTGCTGTACCGTCTCTTCGAGCTTGACGCGAGCCGTGACGTTTTCGAGGATGATGATAGCCCCAGTTTGCTGATTCGACACCGATCGCAGGGGTGCCACCGCGACATTAAGGATCACCGACCGGCCGCTCTTATCGTAGGTATGGAGCTTGTAGGCATTTCGCACTTCGGTTAAGTGCCATCGAGATTTACCTAGAATATTTTCCAGATTAAGGGCAAAGCTCTTATCAAATATCTCGTCTACCAGTTTGCCCACAGCCTGATCGCGCCCGAGGCCCATCATTTCTTCAAAGGGTGAGTTGCAGCGAATAATACGGCCGTCCTCGTCAACGGCAAGCAGGCCGACATTGACCGATTCGACGATCGATTCGTTAAATTCTTTTAGAAGCGCGAGTTCCTCGGTGTGCTGCTTTTGCTGCGTATAGAGACGGCTGTTTTCGATAGCCACACCAATATATCCCGAAACGGTACGAAGAATTTCGAGGTCCTCCGACGATAAAAGCGATCCGTCCGTCGCCCGGCCCAAGCCGATGACTGCGACCATTTTTCCGCCGACGACGCAGGGAACAAAGTAATGCAACTCCTGCCTGACCAGCCCGCTTCCATTCCCATTTTCACCTACGGCGGTTATTTCGATCTCGGGAGCATCTAATTCATCCGCCCGAACCACACCCTTACCGGCCGATTTTTGGCGGATCATCGTCCGGAAATCAGCCGGGATTGTGTATTCTCCACCCAAACCAACTGATTTGGCTAGCCGGTAGTGTACCCGTGCTTCTTCATCTTCGATAAATACGGCTACCTTCTGTACGTCCAAAACCTGCCGCAGCCGCTCGATCAATCCATCTAATAGCGGATCGAGTGCGGTCGTAGCCGAAAGGGTTTTGCCAAAATCCAGCAGTCCTTGCCGCAGATCATAGCGCTCGCCGTAAAAGAACCTGTCAGCTTTCTCCTGTAGATATTTCTTCAGCGGTTCGCTCAATAAAACAATAGCTCCCATTGCCACGATCGCGATCATTGCGCGAAGCGTGATCTCCGTCGTTGAAAGATCATTTCCAACCGCGAGAAAAACAAGGCCGAGCGCCACGGCGCCTATCATCATCGCTATGGCCGCCGTAGTGATAGCGTAAACAAGTGCACGGCGTACTACCACATCCACATCCATTAGCCGATATCGGACTACGGAGTGCCCAAAGCTCAAAGGTATAAGCGCCAGCGGCAGCGTGGTGATCGCCGTGGCAAAATTGTCGTTTGGTATCGGTATAGCGAACCGCTCGACCAATTGCATTAGAATTACCGGGACGATCGCGGCGATAGTGCCCCACATTGCCCATTTCAACCGCTGCCTGACGACCGGTTGACGATTCTTAAAGAACCGCCAAACGAGTACAAAAGCTCCGGCCGACACTCCGGCGACAAAATGGTAAAAGGCAAGTCTATAGGTCAATCCCGTCAGATTAAATCTGTCATCTAAGCGCGCAATTGTTTCGGCCAACGCCGTCTTTACAAAAAGCTGAGGTATGAGAGCAAGAAAGATCTGCCAGATCGATAACAAAGCCGCCGGGATGTAAAGAATATAGGTTTTCCACCGTTTGTCAGCAAAAACATCGCTTCTGACGGGGTATCTAATGCAAAAATGCAGAAATAGGGCAACAAAAAATGAAAAAGCAATGCCATCGATCAGGTCCACAGCCAGATCGAAATCCTCGCCCGTTCCAAGCGCCCGATACACGTGAAAAACAAATGCGGCTAAGCAAACCATTGCAAAGTGCAAGACAAAAGGCGAACGGCTGCCCTGTTTGAACAGAACAAAGATACCAACGCCGAGCCAAATAAGCCCCACGATTGCCAGGAAAATGATCGATGGGGTCCAGCGAGGTATTGAGTCGATATGACGCAGATCGGCAAAGTAGAAATTATCGGAAAACGAATATGCGGGCTTTTGGTAGAAATAGGTCAAATTGCCATCAACACCCGCCGACTCAAGATATATTTGCACGTCGGACGCAGCGGTTATTTCCTCGGTTTTATCACCGTCAAGCCCAATGCCGATCAGTTTGTCGCCGACCGAAATACCGGCTCGCGCACCTGCAAATCCCGGCGTAACTTTCGCTGCGTAGATGCCGTCCGAACGCTGCTCCCAACTCACGCCATCCGTGGGTGGCAGCTTCTGAAACGTCCTTTGAGACAGGTTTAGCGCTCCGCCCGCCACGAACAGGACGGACGCAAGCAGCCAGATAAGGCTCCAACTTGTAAACACTTTCCCTATCATCAGATCAAGGCAAACTTCACCAAGCTTTTTCTAACGCAAAATGCGTTCCAATCGACCTAAAACCCATCGCGAATAAAGTAACTAGGATTTATTGGTAAAAACAAGGCGTAACACCCGTATTACCTCTAAAAATCGATTATCGGTTATTCAGCAATTTGCTTTACAATCCGAGAATTTGGACAAAAAAATAAGCCCGCTAAAAACGAATAGTTCACAGAGAATAACTTACTCTGCGGTGAACTCGTCGGTTCTCTGTGGCAAATTCTAAAATCTGACTTGAATGCCGCCCCGCAGCATTCGTCGGTGAGCGTTCAGCTTTAGGCCTCCCTCTTCACCGAAAACACCAGCTTGAAAATCAAAGACATTACGCGCGTCAATGACCGCCTCAGCCCTTATGGGCAGGCCGAGCGTCGGCAAACTTTGGGTGACCAAAACGCTCAGGCCCGGATCGTAAATAGCCAATCTGCCCTTGAACGGATCGATCGCAAAAATCGTCGCCTGCGGAGAAAGGCGAAAGACCGTTTTCACACTCGTCCCCGTTTTAAGATCAGCGGCCAGTTGGGCAAAAAAGGATTGGAAAAAGTCACCTTCAAAAACATGCGACGGGTTGGTTAAGGCGGATTTCGATAATTTCTGTCCGTTCCCAAACGCATAACCCGCGGATGTCGACAAAATACCGCTGATCCGCCGGCTGTATACGACCCTCAAACCGCTGGCCTTGCCTTGCTGATTTGCAACAAACTCACCAAAACCACCGCCGCCAAGGGTGTCAAAAGCAAAACTATTCAATCCGATGCCGCGGCTCAGTGTCGCGTCGAAAAAGACATTGGCTTCGACGGTGGAACTGTTGTCGAGAATACGTTCGACACCAAATTCGAGCCGGCGGCTCTTATTCATTTGCGGCTTGCTGTTGACCAAAAACAGGTCTTCGACCGAAACCGGTTCGCTAAATGCCAGGCTTTCGCCTTCGAGATCGACCGCCCTCGCCCAAGTCTTCTCCTCGGTTTGCGTGGTGAAGGCTGTTCGAAAACGCGTCTTCGCGTCAATATCCAATTGCAGACCTACGCGCGGCGACAAAGACGAGTCATTACCAGCACCCGTAAAACGTGAATAGTCGAATCCGAAAACCAAAATCACCCCGTCGCGAAGTTTCCATTCGTCCAATGCCTGAAAGGAAACTTGTCCGAGTTGTTTTCCATCACTACCGGCAAGTACGTTTCCCATCCGCCCGATCGATGAATCAAGGCGTATTTGGTGATCGGCTGTTGGACGGAATTTTAGAGCAGTTTCGAATCTCTGCGGTGTATTTCTGCCGAGACCCGCTTGTCCGGCAAAAACAACGTCGAGCTTTTCATTCACCGGGATTAAAGTGGCAAAATTTATACCCGCGTAGCTGCCCTGTTTCGAACCAGCGAAATAAGTTTCAACTACGGCTTGGCTTTGTCGGCCGGAACTT
Organism: Chloracidobacterium sp.; assembly: GCA_043749325.1. Taxonomy (GTDB): domain Bacteria; phylum Acidobacteriota; class Blastocatellia; order Pyrinomonadales; family Pyrinomonadaceae; genus OLB17. The sequence goes on from JAYVDQ010000520.1 coordinate 4,701, forward strand.
CGTTCGTCCAAACCGTTATTGTTCGAGACCGGTTCTATATCGTTGGCCGCCGGTTTATTTTCATTGACCGGGATCTGTCCCTGGCCATGTTGATAAATGGAACGTTGGGATTGAGCCGCGCGAATACGCCACTTAGAGCTGTTGCGATCGAGGTGCTTTTCAGGCAGCGTGTTGCCACTGCCGGCTCGCTCGAGTTTGAAACCGTAATTCACCTCAGCCGCACGCCCAACCTCGACCCCCAAAAGCGTTACTGGGTTAAAGCCTTGCGCAACGGCGAGTACGGTGTAAGTGCCAGGTAATATCTTTGCCAGAAAGCTTCCGTCGGAGGCTGATGACACCTGCTTTAACAATGTCGAAGTACCGCCGCGAAAGATCGCAACGGTCGCGTCACCTATCGGAGCTCCGCCTTCGTCGCGAACGACACCCTTGATCACGCCAAGGTTACCACTCTTTTCTATCGTAATGTTTGCGCTAACGACGGGCGCGTCGGCACTTGCCGCTGAACTTGCTATCAGCAGCAAAAAGGCGGACAGGAATAATTGTATTCTTTTTACCGAAAAACCCATCGAATAAAGCCAATATCAGTAACTTTCGTATTTTGTTCGCAAAAATCAAACGTGTCAAGCCCGCACGGGCAATGGTATTTGGATCGTGTGATGCAATTAACTTGACAAAGTTTGCCTTGCGAGTAGAATTGGAATTTGCTTTTAGGCATATGCGGAGACGTGGCTGAGCGGCTGAAAGCGGCGGTTTGCTAAATCGTTGTAGTCTTAAAAACTACCACAGGTTCGAATCCTGTCGTCTCCGCCATCAT
>JAYVDQ010000521.1:0-3945 GCA_043749325.1 Chloracidobacterium sp.
TCCTTGTTTGTGGCGGGTTTGTCCTCGATCAGCTTTAACGCGTGATCGGCGATGCCGTCGCCGTTGAGGTCGCCGTTGATCTGTTCCTCGACCTTCCAACCGGCGGGCACAAATCCGGCCAGCTTTTCCGCTGTCGCGGGTACTTTTGAAACGTCAATAACACCTGCGTCCTGCGCAGCAGCGGACATTGCCGCAATAAATACGATCACTGTGCAAGCAAAAACGCTTGCGGTAAATGCTCTTAAAGTTCGGTTGATCACTTTCTGGTCTCCTTAAAGTTTCAAGTAGGTCGTGTCAAAGATGCAAAAGTTGAGAATGACGGTTGCCACTAATTTTTGCGGACACTTTCGACAGTGAATATTGCCACATCGGACGCCAAATTTAAACCCGCAATTCCTCGTGTGTCCCATTCTGTCCCATCTTCGTGTGACAAGCCAGGTTAGGACAAGACCTTAGGACAGGACCGTTCGCAAAACGACCTAAAATGCCGACATTTTTTTTACAATAAACGGATGAGGTTTTGAGGTTTGACTGCCCGAACGGTTTCGTTCGTCCTTCACATGGCTGTGCGGGCTGCGGACATCCCCCGGCGATCACAGCTTTGCGTATTCCTTCTTCGCTTGGATGAGTACGGGCAGGTCGGAGTCGGCGTTTGCCCAGAGGCGGAAGAATTCGTCGTACACCTGTTTGGCCTGGACGGTGTCGCCCTGCAGTACAAGCGCACGCCCCAGACCGAGGTGGGCGAGCGGCCAGAGGAGCGAGCGCGGGCCTTCGCCGCGATGGCCGATGATCCCGCGGTATTCGGTGGCGGCTTCGGCTCCCTTGCCCAGCTTCAGGTAGGCCAGAGCCCGCAGCGATTGCGGCCTGAACTCGTCATTCGGTTCAAAGCGTCTTGTGGATTCGAGCAGGTCGAGTGCCGTCTGCGCATGGCCCTTGCGCAGTTCGAGAGCGGCTTTGACCTCCGGCAGCCATAGTTGGTTGACCCGCGTGTCTTTGGGGAATTGCTGCTCAAGCTCCGCGATAAGCGGCTGAGCTTTGGCCGTTTCGCCCGAGAGTGCAAGGGCGAGCGCGGAGCTGGTGAGGCCAGGCTGGTTGCGTTCGATCTTCAGCGCGGCGTCGGCCAGCGTGACGGCCGGTGCAAACTGCCCCATCCACGCCGCGCGCACGGCATGTGCCGCCGTGTACGTAGCCGCGGTCTCTTTCGCATCTTTACTGATGGCGATCCCGGTCGAACGGCGTAAGAAGTCCTGCGACTTTCGCCACTCGCCCGCGAAAGCTGCCGTCTCCGTCTGCCAGTCCACCGCTCTGTGTTCCTCCTTTTTGCCGTTCGACCAGACGATCTGGTCCTGCATCGACTGCTCGTCACCGTTGATGAAGGCAAGGGAATAGAGGTGTTGATGAATGTCAGTACTATCCAACTTTTGGTCAACTGCCCGCTTAATGGCTTCTCCCGCTTCCGCATAGCGGTTGAGCCTTATCAGATAGGACGCGAGATTTGCATACCAGTTCACCGAATTCGGGTTCAGCCGCACCGCCTCACGCAATTCGTCGACTGCCTTTTCGATCTGACCGACCTGTGCGTAGCGGTTTCCGAGATTACTCGGACCGAGGGGGTCGCGCGGGTAATTGCGCACATAGGCCTCTTGCGTCTCGATCGCTTTGTCCAACTCCCCAGTCGCATAGCTGTAGTAGAAGAAAGTGATGCGCTCCCGCTCGTCCTCGCTGGCCCGGTCGCGGAGAGCATAGGCTTTCGCCGCGTACTCTGCGGCAAGCCCCGGCTGCCTGGTATTGTTGTACTGTACGGCCAGCCCCAACCAACCTTGGGCAAAGTTCGGGTCCTTCTCGGTCGCGCGCCGATAGAACTCGGCGGCCTTGAGATAGTCCCCCTTGGTCTGCTGTTCCTGGCCCCCGGCGAACTCCTTAAGTGCGTCGAGAGATGAGGTTGTGACCTCGAACGGCGCGTCAAATTTCTGGATCGACGCGAGCGACTCGCCCAACTTTCCCCGAAGCTGGGCCGCCGCCGCCCATAACGTTTTCAGCACGTTGTCCTTACCCTCCGACTCGGCCTGAACGAGTGCCAGTGTGTCGCCGGTCTGCCCATTGAGGGCTTCGAGAGTGATCGAATAATTACGGTCGAACTTTACTATCGAACCGACAATGTATGCCTTGAGCCCGTTGCGCTGGCAGATCTCGCGTCCGATCTCGCGTGTCACCTTGTCATCCGGCGACTTGCTCATAAACTTCAGGGCCGAGCTCACCCTGATATCCGCAAAGATATCAAGAAACGATGATTGTTTTAACTGGAACGCGAGTCCTTGCCTCAGCGTGCTGTCAAACACCTCTTCACCAGTTTTATTCTCAAATTCGGTTAGCAGGATGGTGTCCTTGTCGGTCAGTATCGGCTTGCGGGCGTAAAGGTAATACGTGGATGTCCCGATGATCATCAGAAGGACAGCGGCAACCCCTAGCACGGCAAGTTTGTGTGAGCGGACCGTATTAACGAGGTATTCGGCACTCGACAAGTTTTGAGTCCAACGTTTAGGCAGCGTTTCCTGCGTGTCGACCGCGATGCTGGCTGAAGGCGGCACGTTGAGCATTTCGGTCGGTCCGTCGGCGACGTTCTCCGATCTTGCAAAGCCGGGAATATGCGCTCGTTCGAGCTCGGCGGAGAATTCGAGTTCGCGTTTTAGATTTTTTAGATCGAGCAGTAGGTCTTTGACAGTCTGGTAACGCTCGTCGGCATTTTTCTGGAGGGTTTTTTGGACGATCCGCAGCAATTCCGACGGAAAGGCTTCGCCGAGCGGCGGCGGTTCCTTGATCAGGATCGCCACTAACGTGTCGGTTGGCGTCTCACCGGCAAACGGGGTTTGCTTTGACAGCATTTCATAGATGACGACGCCCAGGCTCCAGATATCGGTCCGAGCATCGGTCGAATTGCCGCGTGCCTGTTCGGGCGACATGTAGGCTGGCGTCCCCATGATTGTTCCGGGAGCGGTCATGAGATGGGTCTCTGCGTCGGAGCCGGCAGCCTCGTTACGCGTTGCGGTAGGCGATTCGGACAGCTTGACGAGACCGAAATCGAGAACCTTAACGAATCCGTCGTTGCGGAGCATGATGTTTTCGGGCTTGATGTCGCGATGGACGATTCCGGCACCGTGCGTGGCATTGAGAGCGGTGGCCACCTGCATCGCGATGTCGAGTATCTGTAGGAGTGTGAGCTGTTTCTCGTCGCGGAGTCGCTGCCGCAGCGTATATCCCTTTATTAATTCGGTCGCTATGTAGCACGTGTTTTCGTATTCTCCGATCTCATATACAGTCAGGATGTTCGGGTGATTTAATGCCGAGGCAGCCTTGGCCTCCTGAACGAACCGCCGGATACGTTCGCTGTCACCGGCGACCTCGTCAAGCAGCACCTTAAGTGCGACCTGACGGCCAAGCTTTGTGTCCTCCGCCAAGTACACTTCACCCATCCCGCCGGCGCCAATCGAGGATATGATCTTGTAATGAGCAATCGAGTCGCGCATTTTTGATGGCATATTATTATTGGGTGACCCTAAGTTAGCCTGTGAGGGATGTTGCAGTCAACTGCTGCCAGAAAATCTGTACGCGGATCCGGATCGGGACGAAAAAAGAATCGGCCAAAACCTATCCGTTTTTACGTTGCGACAGGTTCTGCTCCGTTCGGTTAGATCTTTCTTGCTGCCAAAACTATTTGAAACTGAAAGCTCGGAAAAGGAAGGCATGCCGCCAAATAGAACGTCTTTGCTATTTGAAACAGTGAGTTGAGTTTATATTTCCGTTCATAGTGGCCGTCAGCGTATTTCGTGTTATGAAAGGACGAATCGCTGGTACGCACCCACATCGTTTCCATACCCAGAAACTCAAAGTGTTTTCGAAGCTCGGCAATCGTGAGCTCCCTAAAATGGCCATAAAATGGATCTGAAC
>JAYVDQ010000522.1:0-6332 GCA_043749325.1 Chloracidobacterium sp.
AGGTTTCATACTGGTCTAAATACTCTTTGAACAATGCAGCTGCCTTGTTATCGGAATTTTGCATGGAGCCATCAATTACGGAATATGTAAATCTGTTACCCGCTTTTATTAGACTGGTATCCCAGTTAACGGCATTGCGAATTGATGTTCCGTGCCAACGCTTTTCTGCAAAGTCAGCCAGTTCCTCCGCGACTTTGTGCATTTCAGCTATATTCAGAATGTCCGGCTCAGTCACCTCGAGATCGACTTCGATGCGTTGTAGCCTATCTTTGCCATTACTGTGTTTTTCAAGCAAATTGGATTGGAATGTGTCATTAATCCTGAACTCAATTCGATCCGGATTGTCAGCCGTGCCTGATTTGTACGGCATCCATGATTTGAGCAAATGTTGACGAATTATCGCTGATGCGGTGTCGAGGAGATTCGTCTTTCCACCACCGTTTGGACCAATGATTATCGAGATATCGCCGTCAACTTGAAGTTCGGCAGGGTCAAGGAAACTTCGTACGTTCTCAAGGAGAATTCTGCGTAATTTCATTGGATCAATGCGTAAGGACGACTGTTGGCTCGATACGTCTGCGGGTTACGTCGTCCATAGGGAGATCTCCTTTTATTCAGTGTTTTGGGCTCAAAATTCGCGTGTGCCGAGAATGATATACCTGTTTTTTGGGAGTGTCAACCGTCAGAACCGCCTGCGTTAGTGGGCGGCCAGTTTCTATGGCCTGGGTGGGCTATTTGGGGTAACGATCGATCGTGCATAGGAGTCCTATGGGTGCGTATAGCTAATCGATCTGGCCGCCCGCTCACGCAGGCGGTTCTGACTACGCCGCTGCCCCGCGAGCGAGCAATGCTAGTCGAAGTCTGGTAGCGGGCCGCCTTGACCATTGATCACGTATTCACTGGCTGCGACAATGTGGACTTCGGTCCATAAATTTCTCTTGCTGCCCTTGTCCGCCCAAGGGCTGTGATCGAATTTCCATTGGGAACCGTTACGTAATTTGCGCGTTGAATAGCCTTTGAAATCATTTAACATCCTGCCGGACGGGGCATCGCCGGAAGCAACGACGTGAACGTGATTGGTTCGCACATTGAGTGCGATCAGCGCCCAATTCCGAAAGAGGCATACTTCGCGAATTGCTTCTTCGACCAGTTTTCTGGATTCAGCGTTTAAGAGAAATGGAGGGCTTTTGAGTCTTGCGGCGTGTATCGCGTTTCGCTCGGGGCTTTCGACCGCTCTCGCCCCGCCGTACTTGTTGTGGTATTTATCGATCGAGCCACGTTCGTCTCCGGCCAACCACGTTCCGTAGGTGCGGAACGTGATCAGGTAGGCGATGGGTTCGTCTGTGTCGTTCCACTTTCCCATATGTAACGAACTGGCCGCCCGCTTATGCAGGCGGTTCTGACCGAACTGGCCGCCCGCTTACGCAGGCGGTTCTGACTAGTCCTCGAACTGCTTCCTCAAACTCTCAGTATAAGGTGCCCGTGCAACGCCCTTTTCGGTGATGATCGCCGTCACCAGATCGTTCGGGGTCACGTCGAAGGCGTAGTTGCTGACCAAGGTGTTGTCCGGTGCGAGTTGGATATCCTTTACATGCGTGACCTCGCGTGGCCCACGTTCCTCGATTGGGATCTGGTCGCCGGTCGGGCAGTTTAGATCGACTGTCGAGAGCGGGGCAGCGACGTAGAATGGGATACCGTGGCGTTTGGCGAGCACAGCGACCATGTAGGTGCCGATCTTGTTGGCGACATCGCCGTTGGCAGCGATGCGGTCGGAGCCGACGACGACGGCTTGGACAGAACCTTTTTTCATTATGTGGCCGCTCATGTTGTCGGTGATGAGCGTGACGGGAATGTCGTCTTCCATTAGCTCCCAAGCTGTCAGGCGTGCTCCCTGCAAGTATGGTCGCGTTTCGTCCGCGATGACAGAAATGGTTTTGCCCTGATCAACCGCGCCGCGAATAACGCCGAGAGCGGTTCCCCAAACGCCTCCGGTTGCCAACGCCCCGGCGTTGCAATGCGTCAAGACGGTGTCGTTATCGGACAGGAGTTCGCCGCCAAATTGGGCGATGAGCCGCTGCGACTCAATGTCTTCTTCGTGGATGGCTTTTGAATCGTCGAGCAATATCTGCTTGATCTCGCTGACAGATTTTCCGTCGGCCTTAGCTTTCTGAAATGTGCGGTTCATGCGGTCGATCGCCCAGAAGAGGTTGACGGCCGTTGGGCGCGTCTTGGCCAAAACGTTGCTTATAAAATCGAGATCGTCCTCGAGATCGGCGACATTTGTCCCGACAAAATTCTTGACGCCGAGAGCAATGCCGTACGCGGCTGAAACGCCGATCGCGGGTGCTCCGCGCACGACCATGTCGCGAATGCCGTCCGCAACCTCATCGTAGCTACGCAGCGTCAGCCATTTTTCCTCGGTCGGCAGCAGCCGCTGGTCGAGCATCGCAACGCCTTCGTCGGTCCATTTAACGGGGATGATATTTAATTTCATGATTGGTGTTAATTTGGAAACTTTCGATTATACCGAAACTGACCCCAATGCAGAAGCCCGCGCGTCAGCGAGGGGCTTAACGCTCAAGTTAAATGTTACGCCCTTGCTCACGCGCGGGCTTCAGCATTACGCAGGCTTCCGCAAGGGAAAATTTGAAACTCCCCGCCGATTCGTTTATATTCGTTGCATACATACAACCTGATTTATGACGGAGGCCTCGACCGATATTACAACGCAACAAGCAGTAAGTCCGCAGACGGAAAGCACATCAAGAACAGATTTTGAATTCAGCCGCGAGATTCCCGCAAATCTCGCGTCTCTCGACACGATCTCACGAAATTTATACTGGTCTTGGCAGCCGGAGGGCACTGCGCTGTTTCGCGACCTCGACCCCGAATTGTGGGATAAATGCGAGCAAAACCCGCGTTTATTGCTCAAAAGGTTAAGCGGTTTACGGCTCTGGCAGAAATCGATGGATGCGGGTTATGTCGGGCGTCTAAATCGGTTTAATGAACGATTTCAAGATTATTTATCGGTTGCGACGAACCACGAACAACCAACAACGAACATCTCGATCGCCTATTTCTGTGCCGAATACGGCGTCCATAATTCCCTGCCCAATTATTCCGGCGGCCTCGGCATTCTCGCCGGGGATCATCTAAAATCGGCGAGCGATCTCAATATTCCGCTCACGGCGATCGGTTTGTTGTACCGCTATGGTTATTTTCGCCAGCGGATCAGGCATGACGGGTGGCAGGAAGAGAGCTATAACGACGTTTTCGGGTCGGAACTGGCATTGACACCCGTTTTTGACGTAAATGGCGAGCGTCTGACGGTGCTTGTCCATATTCGGGGACGCGAGGTGTTTGCCCAGGCGTGGCTTGCCCGCGTTGGCCGTATTTCGCTTTATTTGCTCGATACCAACGTCCCGCAAAATGCCGATATCGATCGCCTGATCACCGGCCATCTCTATGGCGGCGATGTCGAAACACGGATCGTCCAGGAAAAGGTCCTGGGTATCGGCGGCGTGCGGTTGCTGCGTGCTTTGGGTGTCGATCCGGACGTTTACCATCTAAATGAAGGCCACGCCGCATTTTCGACGCTCGAGCTTGCCCGCGAGTATCTAAAGGCCAATCCAGAGAAAGAGTTCGTCGATGCCGTAGCGGCCGTTCGCGAAAAGTGCGTTTTTACGACGCATACGCCGGTCGCGGCGGGTAATGACGCGTTTCCCCCAGATCTGCTGAAGGGGTGCTTTAGTGAGACGTTCAAAGACCGTTTGAAACTCACGGACGACCAATTTGTCGCTCTCGGCCGGGCGGACCTTTCGGACGACAAAGAGCTGTTCGGCATGACGCCGCTGGCGATACGCATGTGCCGCTCGGCAAATGGCGTGAGCCTCAAGCACGGCGAAGTGTCGCGGGGTTTGTGGCTCAAGATGTTCACCGACCTCGACGATCCCGGCGCGGTGCCGATAACGTCGGTGACCAACGGCGTTCACGCTCCGACATGGGTCGCACCGGTGTTTCAGGATATTTACGAGCGGCAGCTCGGCGGCAATTGGCATGAGATTGTTCGCGATGCAGGGGTGTGGGCCGCGGCGGTTGAAAAGCTGCCGGATCGCGAGATCTGGGAAGCTCACGGGGCGCTGAAAAATCTATTGATCGCGTTCATCCGCGAACGCACGCGTTCGAAAAACACCGGCTCGCAGGACACGATCAACGAGCACGAAGATACGAGAAAATTATTTTCTCCCGATGTGCTGACGATCGGGTTTGCACGGCGTGTCGCGGCCTATAAACGCTGGGACCTTTTGTTTTCGGATCTCGAACGCCTGCTAAAGATGGTCGATGACCCGGAGCGTCCGGTCCAGTTCGTCTTTGCGGGCAAGGCCCATCCGCAGGACCGCACCGCGAAAACCATTCTTCAGAAATTGATGAGCATAAATCACGATTCTCATTGGCAGCGGCGGGCAGTATTTATCGAGGATTATGATCAGGAGGTCGCCCGTTACCTGGTGCAGGGGGTTGATGTCTGGATGAACGTCCCGCGTCGCCCGATGGAGGCCAGCGGCACCAGCGGCATGAAGGCCGCGATGAACGGCGCTCTCAATTTTTCGATCCTCGACGGCTGGTGGATCGAGGGTTACAACGGCGAGAATGGCTTTGCCATCGGCGATCTTATGGACGAAGCCACGGATGTCGAAACGGACGCAGACGACGCCGAGGCCCTGTACTCAACCCTCGAAAACGAAATAATTCCGATGTTTTATTCGGTGGATGAAAGCGGCCTGCCGACGGAATGGATCGGAAGGATGAAAAACTCGATCGCGACCCTTACTCCCCAATTTTCGAGCGACCGGATGGTGACGGATTATTTGACGAGAATTTACGACGGAGGATAACCAAATGCTGCCAACCGAATTCCAAACCGGCGTGATCAAGCCCATCGAGATCTACAAAGAGTCGTGGGAGCTGATCAAGGACCAGTACTGGCTCGTCTTTGCGGTCACGCTTGTCGGAATGCTGATCGGCAGCGCGGTTCCGATTTTTTTGATCGGGCCCATGATGTGTGGCATATATCTATGCCTGTTTCAAAAGATCGATGGCCGTCCGCTCAATTTCGAGACGCTTTTCAAGGGCTTTGAGTATTTTGTGCCGAGCCTGATCGTTGCGGTTGTCATCATGGTTCCGATCTTGCTCCTGCTGATCACCGTCTATATTCCGATGATAGGGATGGCGATCGCGGGACCGAGGATGCGCGAATCCGAAATGATCCCATTTTTTATCGGAATATTTATTTTCGAACTTATAGTTGCTGTGATAATGGTTTGCTTCCACACGCTGTTGATGTTTGCTTTTCCGCTGATCGTGGACCGTAAACTGTCGGGACTACAGGCAATGAAGGTGAGTGGGAAGGCGGTTTGGAACAATCTTGCCGGTGTTGCCGGGCTTTTTGGTGTCAGCTTTCTCGTTGGGATCGTTGGTTATCTGGCCCTGTGTGTAGGGTTTTATCTGGTGATACCGCTCATTTTCACGTCAAACGCGGTCGCGTTTCGCAAAATCTTTCCGCCGGTCATCATGGATCCGGCAGATTCATCGCGGCAAGAATATCCAGGATATAAGAATGCCGCCTAGGTTTATCATCATCGATTCCCCCGAAAAACTCGACGCGTTGATCGCGGAATCCGATTTACGGCCGGTTTTTCTGTTCAAACACAGCGATAGCTGCGGCATAAGCGCCGACATACTCGAACAACTCGACGCGATAAACGGCGATGTGTATATCTTAACGGTTCAGACAGACCGCGTACTGTCGAATTCGATCGCCGAAAAGCTCGGTATCCGTCATGCGTCGCCACAGGCTTTTGTTTTGAAAAACGGAGTCCCGACATATCACGCGACGCATTACGGAATAGACCCAATCGAGATCGCGAATAAACTCAAGCAATAATGATCGAACCCACCCAAATTATCGAAGAATCAGACAGCCGCGTATCCATCAAATGGTCGGACGACAGCGAAACCACCTATGAAGCCGCTACACTGCGGCGCTCCTGCCCCTGCGCAAGCTGCGTCAATGAATGGACCGGGCAAAAGATACTCGACGACAAGCAGATCGGCGATGACATGTCTTTCACCCACATCTCGATTGTGGGCCGCTACGCGTTGAATTTTCACTTTTCGGACGGCCATGACACCGGCATTTTCAGCTTCGACTACCTAAGAAAACTGTCGACATAAATGCGGAGGCCGCGCGTAAGATACTGTCTTGATAGTCAAACGTTAGAAGCCAGGTTTGGGTCGAAGGGGCGGTTAGATTTTAGGACACCGTAGGCGAT
>JAYVDQ010000523.1:0-3498 GCA_043749325.1 Chloracidobacterium sp.
GAGCGGCCGAAACCGCTCCAGTCTTTATCAAGTAATTACAATTTTTATTTATTATCTCTGACGGGCTGTTTTCCAGCGGTCGTCCTCACCTTTTCGCTCTGCATCGCAAGCTGTCTTGCCTGGGGCAGTAGTTCGATGGCTTTAAGAAGCTGGTTGTCATACTCGTTTAAGACCTGGCCAGCGGTCTGAGAGCCGTATGCAGCCGTGACAAGCTCGGTTCGAAGGGTGCGTTCAATAAATTGGCGTTCATGATCGACCTGAACAGGCGTGAATTTATATTTTTCCCCGGCAAACTTCTTAAACGCCTGAAAGAGAGTATCCGTGACCGGGAAATCCGTCGGCTTGATGTCGTATTCAAAAGCGATAGGTTTGTCCACTTTGTAAGCCTCAAACCCCTTTACACGCCCCAGTGCGAGATCGAGGGAAAATGCAAAGATGGGATTCACGAGCTTTGTTTGAAAACGGCCCCGTTCGACGGTGATCGTGTCCGGTTTAATGTTTACGTCAGGGTTGATCCCTCCGCCGCTGTAAACCGCACGACCTGTATCAGTCTTGCTCTCAGCGCCTTTTGGTTTGACGGGTTCGGCATTATCATCACGAAGAGTGCCACCCTCGGAATAGTAGTTATACAGGTCACCATTCGAGTAATCACGCTGAATCAGCCGTCCTGAGGGTGTCTCGTATTTCGCGATCGTCAGCAAAAGCATAGAGCCGTAATCAAGCCGGAAAGGATTCTGCACGAGGCCTTTGCCAAACGTGGTCTCGCCCACAATAAGAGCCCGATCGTGGTCCTGCATCGCGCCCGCGAGAATCTCCGAGGCCGAGGCAGTATTTCGATTTACCAGCATTACGATCGGTGAGCGGTCCGGAGTTCGATTTTCAGCATCATAAACTTCGTTTGCCCCTTCCACTCTGCCTTTCTGCGTAAATACAGTCTGGCCGCTAGATAAAAATGTATTGGCTACCTTATATGCCTGAATGACTAATCCGCCGCCATTATTACGAAGATCGAGAATCAATTGCTGCATTCCGGCGGCTTTAAGGTCACGCAAACCTTTAATAAACTCCCCGTAGGTCGTTTGGTTAAAACCGCCGCTCATCGCCATATAGCCGATACCGGGGCGGATCATATAGACCTCGCTGATCGACGGCTGGGGCACCGCATCGCGCACGATCTCGACAGTTTCCCGTTTGCCGGTTGCGAGGCGTTCGACGACGATCTTTGCCGTCGTCCCCTGCGGCCCGCGAAGAAATGTGCGAACCTCGCTAAAGGGCTTTCCGAGCATCGACGTTCCATTGACCTCAAGGATCTTGTCGCCGTAACGCAATCCCGCTTTCCACGCCGGTGCTCCTTCAAAAGTAGCCTTAATATATGTCGCCTGGACATTGCCATCAGCGTCGCTGAGATCGCCGATTGTGGCTCCGATGCCAAAGTATCTCGAACTCTGGTCCGTCATGAACTGTTCAAATTCCTTTGCGTCAAAGTAGTTTGAGTGCGGGTCAAGCGTATGCAGCATCGAATCTATCGACGATTTGACGACATCGTTGTAATTGAGCGATTTGCCGCCGACATGATTGGCCTCGATCACCGCGAGGGCCTCTTTCATCTGATTTTGTATCGCCTCCGGCGTAACAGGCTTGGCGGTTGAATTTTTAGCTACAGTTTCCGGCTTACGGCCGGGATCAACCTTCGCGCTTGTCGAAGTGTGTTGAGAAAATCCGATCGAAGAAATTAAAAGAATTGTTAATAGGGCGGATAGGCGTGTTTTGCTTTGCTTCACAAATGTAAGATCTCCCAGGATAAACCTATTGCTGACTGATTTTCACTCAAAAAAGAATAACATCCATTTGAGGAAAAAGCGATGGATTTAGTTGCCTTGCGAATGGCAACAGAATGCAGGCCGCAAAACTTTTCCGGGGCCAAAGTTTAAGGTAAACTTTGAGCAACTTAAGTCTTAGTTAAATATAGTGTCCCATTTACTCGAAGTTCAAAATCTGAGAACGCACTTTCCGACACGAGCAGGTCTCGTCAAATCTGTCGATGATGTAAGTTTCAGTATCGACGAGGGCGAGCTGCTTGGCCTGGTCGGTGAATCGGGCTGCGGCAAATCGATCACCGCGCTCTCCGTCATGCGACTGATCTCGCCGCCGGGGAAGATTGTCGGCGGTTCCGTAAAATTCAAGGGCGAGGATCTGTCCACCGCCTCCGAGGATCGGATGCGCGAGATCCGCGGTGACGATATCGCAATGATCTTTCAGGATCCGATGACTTCGCTAAATCCGGTGTTTAAGGTCGGCGAGCAAATAGCCGAGGCATTGAGGCTGCATAAAAACCTCGATCGCAAACAGGCGTGGGACGGAGCGATCGCGGCGATGAAAGAGGTCTCGATACCGTCACCCGAACGCCGCGCGGCCGACTATCCGCACCAGCTCTCCGGCGGAATGCGGCAGCGTGTGATGATCGCGATGGCCCTTGCGTGCGACCCCGAATTGCTAATTGCCGATGAGCCGACCACGGCCCTCGACGTCACGATCCAGGCGCAGATACTCGAGCTGCTAAATGAGCTGCGGATCTCGCGAAAACTTGCGATTCTGCTGATCACGCACGACTTGGGTGTAGTCGCCGAGGTCGCCGACCGCGTTTGCGTCATGTACACCGGAAAGATAGTAGAGGAATCGGGCGTTGATGAGCTGTTCGCGAATCCAAAACATCCGTACACCCAGGGCTTACTACGATCCGTACCGAAATTGCACGAGATCGGCACTGTAAAAGCCGAACGGCTAAAAACCATCGAAGGCACGGTTCCGAGTCCGACAAATCTGCCCGTCGGATGCCATTTTGCTCCGCGGTGCGAGTACCGAATGGATATATGCGTACGGGGCGAAATACCGTTGACCGATCTAGCGAACGATGTAAAAGTACGATGTGTTTTGTACGACGAAAAACGAAAATTTGAGATCGGCAGGCAAAGAACATTGGCGGCGGAGGCTTAACTTCCGATTTCCTGTCGCCGAAGGCGACAAACATTAAAGCCTGGGGTGCAATGAGCGGAGCGAATGGAACCCCAGGTAAACGCCGGTATGGCCTCGCTCCCTGAAAGGGAGCCACAATTTGACGTTTGATGTTGGTCCCTTTCAGGGACGGAACGATGATTCTGATCCTTCCTAGGGTTCCGCTCGCAGACTCGCTGCACCCTAGGCTTTAATGTTTGTCGCCGTTGGCGACATGAAACAAATGCAAGCAATTTCGGCAGAAAAACAACAATCGCTATTACAGGTCCGCAATCTCGTCAAGCATTTTCCCGTTGAGAACAGCGATGATGTCGTGCAGGCGGTTGATGATGTTTCGTTCGATATTATCGCGGGCGAGACGCTCGGTCTTGTCGGCGAATCGGGTTGCGGCAAATCGACTGTGGGGCGGTGTTTGCTGCGTCTGCACGAGCCGACAAGCGGGGAAGTTCTGTTCGAGGGAAAGAACATTGTCGGCTTGCCGAATAA
>JAYVDQ010000524.1:0-3336 GCA_043749325.1 Chloracidobacterium sp.
GGGAAATTTTGAGCGACCGACGGGTCGAGCCCCGGTAGATTGATGGTCAAAGCCGTGGACGTGTCGGAAACGACCCGGCCATAGTAATTGCTGGCATCGCCATTGGTGATGCTATTGTCATAGCTGACGCGTTCTTTCATCTCAATCGTCGATTGGAAAGTATTAGACAAAACATTACCACTCATCGATCGCAGCGAACTTGTCCCCATCCGTTTACCGGCGGTCGCATCGGCGATCAGATAGTAAACGCGAGTATCGCTCTCCGCGTCGTCGCGGCCCTTGCCGTAAAACTCGATGTACTGGTCATTTGCCCCAACGATTATGGATTGCTCGACGCCCTCCATGAATAGCCGCCAATTGGCGGAATTGCTGGAAAGGTTAAAACCGGCCGCCTGGAGCTCTGTACGTGTTACGCGGTAAAGGCCTTCGCTTTTCACGGCGATCTTGGCACCGGGCTGAGAGACAACAAAACGATGGGTCGTGAGATCCGCAGCCTGCTCGGTTCCGCTTGGCGAAGTCGGGATCGTTTTTTCGATGTGGCTATTGGTGCTTTGCGCGGCGGTTTGGATTTCTTCGGTAGATCTACCGGACACGGCCGCAAGATTGGAAACAGATTTCGAACTAACCTGGTCGCTCGCAACCCGGCGTCCGTCCATTGTCAGACTCTGGATCACATAGACCGTGTTCGGGGTGCCCTGCGGATCGTATTGCTCATATTTTTCACCATAGAGCGTCTGATCCTTGACACGTGCGCCCGAACCCAAAACCATGACGTCGTTGACAAGCTCCGAGCCTTTTGCACTGACGCGGAAAACATAAAAACCGGCGTTGCGGGTCTCAGACACCATTTGCCACTGAACCAAAACGCCGCGGCCATCCGAAAACGCGTTGACTTGGTCAAACTGGGCGGAAACAACGGTAGATACACCGCCCAATTTTGTGCTTTGAGCGAATGCTGGGAGACAGGCGGACAAAAAAAGCGTAAGCGACATTGCAGCCGTCGTGATCTTTTTCATGTAATACTCCAATAAAAGCCCGAAGGGACCGGCGCAAAAATACTTAACCTCAAGTAACTCAATTTATCACCGTAGAGACGGCTTGGCAAGAAAATTAGACCGGTCATTTGATTGGCACAAACAGCTAAACGTTGCCATGAAAGTGCTTAACATTGAGAAAAAACAGCATTTCCCCCTCTTTATCCCGCGATCAATTGACGCAGCACATACGGCAGGATTCCGCCGTTCTTGTAATACTCGATCTCGATGGGCGTGTCTATACGCAGCTTTAGCGATATCTCGCGTGTCTCTCCCGCGGGGTTTGTGATCAGCATCGTGACATCCTGTAGCGGTTTGATGTTGGCGTTTTCAAGACCGGTCAAATCAAACGTCTCGGTGCCGTCGAGCCCGAGGCTCGCGGCCGATTCGCCGTTCTGGAACTGGAGCGGCAGCACGCCCATTCCGACCAGATTTGAGCGGTGGATTCGTTCATAAGATTCGGTAACGACCGCCTTTACGCCCATCAGGGCGGTTCCCTTCGCCGCCCAGTCGCGCGAGCTGCCGGTGCCGTATTCCTTGCCGGCAAAGATCACCAGGGGCGTGCCTTCGGCCTTATACTGCATCGCGGCGTCGTAGATCGTCATGTCCGCGCCGTCGGGCTGATGCTTAGTAAACCCGCCTTCGACTGGCGCCGCCATCAGGTTTTTGATTCGGACATTAGCAAATGTTCCGCGAAGCATCACGCGATCATTGCCACGCCGTGAGCCGTATGAGTTGAAATCCTGTGGCTCGACACCAAGCTGTTGTAAATATATTCCGGCTGGCGAAGTAGCCTTGATCGCACCTGCCGGTGAAATATGGTCCGTCGTAACCGAATCGCCAAATATCGCCAACGCCCGTGCTCCGGTCACATCGCTGAAACTCCCCGTTTCCATCGTGAAATTCTCAAAAAACGGCGGTTCCTGGATATAGGTCGATGAAGTGTCCCATTCATAGATCTGGCCGACGCTGGTCGCGATGTCGTTCCACAGAGGATTTTGCTCGGCAAATTCCGAATAAAGCTTCTTGTATGTCGCCGGATCGAATGCCGTTTGGAGATACTCCTTAACCTCGTCGAGCGAAGCCCAGATGTCTCTGAGAAAAACGTCATTTCCGTCGCTGTCCTGTCCGATCGGATGGAGATAGACGTCTTTGACGACCGTGCCCGCCAGAGCGAAAGCCACCACAAGCGGGGGCGACATCAGGAAATTTGCTTTTATGTTCTGGTGAACGCGCGCCTCGAAGTTGCGATTTCCGGACAAAACAGAAGCAGCAATCAGGTCATGTTCAACTATCTGTTCCTCGATCGAAGGGTCGAGTGGTCCAGAATTGCCGATACAGGTCGTACATCCGTAACCGACGAGGTTAAAGCCGACCTGATTAAGATATTGCTGCAAGCCCGCCCTTTCCAGATATTCGGTTACCACGCGCGAGCCCGGTGCCAGCGAGGTTTTGACGTACGGCGGCACTTTCATTCCTTTCTCAACCGCTTTTTTGGCAACGATACCGGCGGCGATCATCACCGATGGATTCGAGGTATTTGTACATGATGTAATCGCCGCGATCAGCACGTCGCCGTTGCCAATCGTCGTATTGATCGAGGGGTGTTCGTCCTCGTGGTAATCCACGCGATCCGGCGTCGGCCGGTTGTTCATCATCTCGATCTCGGTCGTGACATTAGTGTTATCAGGCGAGACCGTGTCATGAATCGATTCAGGAGTTGATTTTTGGCTCTGCTCGCCGCCGCCCACCGCCGTTTCAGTCGTTTCCGTACCCATCGCGACGGGAAAACGCTTGTCGAGGTCTGCCGAGTCTTTACCGTAACCGCCGTCGGCCGCAGATTTTGTAAAAAGCTCGATAAACCGGTCGTCGAGATTCGACAACTCGATACGGTCCTGCGGACGTTTCGGCCCGGCAACCGAAGGATTTATCGTGTCGAGGCTGAGTTCGACAACGGTTGTGTAATCGACATCGCCATCTTTGGGAATGCCGAACATCCCCTGAGCCGTGTAGTAATTTCTGATCGTGTCGATGTGAGCATTCTCGCGGCCAGTGTTCCTGAAATAATCGAGCGTTTTCTCATCGACCGGAAAGAATCCCATCGTCGCGCCATACTCGGGAGCCATATTCGCGATGGTTGCCCGATCGGTTGCGTTGAGAGCGGCCGCACCTTCGCCAAAGAATTCGACGAATTTGCCGACTACATTAGCCTTGCGGAGCATTTCGGTAATGCGCAAAACCAGATCGGTCGCAGTCGCGCCCTGCGGCAGTTCGCCCGTGAGATGCACGCCGACAACGTCCG
>JAYVDQ010000525.1:0-6450 GCA_043749325.1 Chloracidobacterium sp.
GCAACATGCTTGGCACACTTTGGCCGCAATGGGAGGAGATGCTGCAGAGGCATTGCCCCTGCTCCGCCAGCGGATCACAGATGCACCGGAAGATTTGTGGGATAACCCTGGCCAACCACATAATGGACTTTGCCTCGTGCTGGCGTCGATTGCGCCCCAAGAGGCCATGCCAATTTGCCGGAAAGAGATTGCCGCTGCAGGAAAGAATCTCGTGGGCAGTCGTAGGTTTCATCAAGCTATGAATGTGGCCGAAGTTATCGGGAAGCCTGCCATTCCTATGCTTCTCGAACACTGTGGACTGTTCTCGGGACTACGAGGAAGAATTTTGCCAAGACCATGCAAATCAAATATCTCAGTTTGGAAGCAAAGTGCCGCATTTGGGTTCTTATGCCTATATTATCGATTATCGGGAGAGGAGCGATTGATTTATGGCCTGTATATATAACCTCGGCTCCTAAGACCAACGACTTTGTAGTCCGCTTTGCGAATGTGAAACCATTCCACCCGTCCGCAACGAATGATATAATTTGATCGAGAGGAATAGCATTATGTCAATAATTGCAGAAACCGAGGAACTTGCTCTGAGTCTTTCAGCATCAGACAGGGCGAAACTTGCCGAGAAATTGATCGCATCACTGCCCGGCCCTTTCATCGACGACGATGACGACGGCGTTGAAGAGGCCCTGCGACGCAGTCGGGAAATGGACGAAAACCCCGAGATGTCGATCTCGATGGAACAATTGGATGCGATGATAAAGAAGCGATTTCCGCAATGCGTGTCAGATTAGTCAGTAAGGTCTGTTCAGACATCGAGTCTGCGATGGACTACTACGTACGAGAGGCCAGGAATCAAATCGCCAGAGAGTTCTACGTCGAATTCAAGCGTTGCCGTCAGATTATAGCCGCGCATTCTCGATCATATCCGGTCGTCCGAGAAGGTATTCGCAGAATCAATTTTCGTCGATTTCCTTACCACATCTTGTGGACGAAGGATATGTAAAGATTCTGGTCGTAAAGCATGACCACCGCGATCCTGACTTTGGGGTGGATCGATAAAACACTTAAATGTCTATAAATGATTTTGTAGTGAGATTTGCGAATGTGAACGGTACCGGTTCGGCGTCGGCGAATGCGCTGTTTACCAAGGCGGTGTTTCGCATGGGCGTGCCCGTTACGCCAAAAAATATCTTTCCATCGAACATCCAGGGCCTTCCGACGTGGTACGAGGTACGTGTCTCGGAAAAAGGCCATCTCGGCCGCCGCGAAGGCGTCGATCTGATGATCGCGGTCAATCCGCAGTCGATGAAAAAGGATTATGCCGATGTTCGTGAGGGCGGATATTTCCTTTACGACTCGTCAAAACCTCTCCCACCCGGTTACGATCGCACCGACATTACGCACATCGGCATTCCGCTGATGAACCTCTGCAACGCCGAGTTTACCGACGCACGCCAGCGGCAGCTTTTTAAGAATATCGTCTATATCGGCGCTTTGTCGGCGTTATTGGGTATCGAGTTTTCGGTGCTCGAAGGACAGCTTGGCGAGCAGTTCAAAGGTAAAGAAAAGCTGATTGAACCGAATATCAAAGCCCTGAATATCGGCGTCGAATACTGCAAGGAAAATTTCGACTGCCCGCTCGACATCCGCGTCGAGCGGCGCGATCTGCTTGGCGATAAGATACTTTTTAGCGGCAACTCGGCATGCGGGCTCGGGGCGATCTACGCCGGTGCGACCGTCGCCGCGTGGTACCCGATCACGCCTTCGACCGGGGTGGTCGATGCCTTTACAAAATACGCGGCGAAGTATCGCGTCGATCCTGTGACGGGTAAGAATAACTACGCAATCGTGCAGGCCGAGGACGAACTTGCGGCGATCGGCATGGTGCTCGGTGCAAGTTGGAACGGAGCACGTTCTTTCACATCGACCAGCGGCCCGGGCGTGAGTTTAATGAACGAGTTCCTGGGCCTTGGCTACTTTGCCGAGGTGCCGACGGTCCTGATCGACGTCCAACGCACCGGCCCTTCGACCGGAATGCCGACGCGAACGCAGCAATCAGATATTTTATTGGCGGCGTACGCTTCGCATGGCGATACAAAGCACCCGCTGCTTTTCCCGGCTTCGCCAAAAGAATGTTTTGAGATGACCGCCGACGCCTTCGACCTGACCAATCGCCTCCAGACGCCCGTCATCGTCATGACCGACCTCGACCTCGGCATGAACGACCACGTCACCGAGCCGCTTCAATGGGACGACACTCGTGTTTTTGATCGAGGAAAGGTTCTTACCAGTGACCAGCTTGACCGTTTAACGGGAGCAAAAGCTGTCATCGGTGAAGGCAACGGTAACGGCGCGGCTCGAAGCTCCCCTCCTTACGAAGGAGGGGTGCCCGAAGGGCGGGGTGGTTCTCTACATAACGAATCCCCCGATTTTCCCGGCCACGACGGCAGCGATGAGACCGCGGGCGAGCGGCTGCAGCAATTTCGCGGTAAATTCGGCCGCTATCTCGACATCGACGATGACGGCATCCCATACCGCACGATCCCCGGCACCCACGCGGGCCTTGGGGCCTTTGTCACCCGCGGCTCTTCGCGCGACGAATACGCCGTTTATACCGAAGACGGCGATGTTTACCGCCGTAACATGGACCGTCTCGCCCGCAAATGGGAAACGGCAAAAGAACTCGTCCCGCAGCCGGAGTTTTATTCACCGCAGAGACGCGGAGACGCAGAGGCACCAAAGGCGGAAACACGACCGGTAGGGAGTGTGCCTTCTGACGGCGTAATCTATTTTGGTACATCCACATACGCAGCTATCGAAGCTTTGGAGCTGTTAACGGGAGAGGGCATCCATCTCGACGCCATGCGGGCCCGAGCATTTCCGTTCGGCCGATCATTTCGCGATTTCGTCGACGCCCACAAACGCATCTTCGTCATCGAGCAAAACCGCGACGCCCAGTTCAAAAGCCTAATGATGATCGAACTCGGCACAGACGCCGCAAAGCTCGTGTCCGTCCTCAACTACGACGGCATGCCGATCACGGCGGACAATATCTTTAGGCAGATAAAAGGGCATTTGAATTAAGTTGAATGAATGCTTCGACGAATATAGTAAAATTAGTCCGAGAGGCAGCGGGTAAGCGCATTTTGTTACTGCCGCATGCGATCCGGCAAATGTCGCGGCCTGAAAGCGACGGCACTGATCGCCATAACTTATGACCTACGTCAGATCAACATTTCGACATCCTGCATTGCCGAAGAACGACCTTGGTTACACGGTCGATTATTACGAGGGCTCGCTTTCGACGCTGTGCGCGGGGTGCGGGCATGATGGGATCAGCGCGGCGATCGCTCAGGCGTGTTTTGAATTGAACATCGAGCCGCATAAGGTTGCGAAGCTCTCGGGCATTGGCTGCTCGTCTAAAACCCCGGCTTATTTTTTGAGCAATTCGCATGGGTTTAACTCGGTTCACGGGCGAATGCCTTCCGTAGCGACAGGTGCGAACCTGGCGAACCGCGATCTGATCTATTTCGGTGTTTCGGGGGACGGCGACACGGCTTCGATCGGAATGGGGCAATTTGTTCATGTCATTCGGCGAAATCTGAATATGGTTTATCTCGTGATGAACAACGGGTGCTACGGGCTGACAAAAGGCCAGGATTCGGCGACTGCCGACAGCGGGTCGAAGAACAAGCACGGCTCGGTCAACCTGTTCGAATCGATAGACCTTGCGAGCCTCGCCATCGAGCTCGGAGCGACGTTTGTGGGCCAGAGCTTTTCCGGCGACAAGGAGCAGCTGATACCGCTGCTCAAGGCGGCGATGAAGCATAAGGGATTTGCGTTTCTCAACGTC
This sequence comes from Chloracidobacterium sp., assembly GCA_043749325.1. Lineage (GTDB taxonomy): Bacteria > Acidobacteriota > Blastocatellia > Pyrinomonadales > Pyrinomonadaceae > OLB17. Next base: position 3,851 of record JAYVDQ010000525.1, read on the forward strand.
ATCTCGCCATGTGTCACTTTTAATAACAACCCTGGCTCAACGAAATCCTACGATTACGTTCGCGAGCACATGGAAACGACCGCGATGATGGATTTTGTCCCCATCGCCCGCGAGATCAAGGCCGAATACGAGGAGGGAAGCGTCGAAAATCTGACGATGCACGATGGCTCGACCATCAGTTTGCGAAAGCTCGACAAGGATTGGGACCCGCTGGATAGAAGCTCCGCAATGAACGCCGTTCTTAATTCCAAACTAAAAGGTGAAATTCTGACTGGATTATTGTATATGAACTCCGATACCTCCGACCTTCACGATCTGATTCAAACAAGCGAAACGCCCTTGAATTCATTGACGAAAGCCGAGTTGTGTCCCGGATCAGAGACACTCGCAAAACTCAACGCTACGTTAAGATAAGAGTTTGCCCGCCAATTATGCGAATGGCCGCGATTTGAAGAATTTTATTCTTTAATTCGCGGCCATTCGTATGATTCGCGGGGCAATTTTCTTGAAATTTGGAAGGGGTCGCTCAGGTAATTGAAGTCCTCCGATTCGCGGAGTCGTGCGGAGAGATTTGATTATGTCACCGTAACGACATTTTTCGGCTTCATAACTTGGATAATGGGAACCTCGGTGAGGCAATATGCCCCAATGTCGAAAAAATCGCAGAGCCAAAACCCCAGGTAAATTGCATTAAACTTTATATATATTGAATAGAATTCATTTTGTGGATATGGTCCGCCAATTGCTTAAATACAATTAGCGCGGCACGTGTGAGCTTTCCGCCCATCAAAACTTATGACACATATCGGCGAATATCCTCGAGATGCGGAAAGAGTTCAAATTTTGCTCGTTGATGACTCGCGTACTGTGCGAAAGATCTTTTCCACATATCTCTCGCCGAGATTTGACTGCGTCGAGGCCGGATCTTTTGACGAAGCAATTTCCGAGTTAAAAAAGAGGGAGTTTGCGGTCGTGATAACCGACATTATTATGCCCGGGCTCTCCGGGATCGAATTACTTCGAAAAATAATTGAAGAATATCCAAACACTTTGGTTATTGTCATTTCGAGTGTAAACCGTCCTCAGAGGGCTTTAGATGCCATGAGGCTCGGTGCATTTGATTACCTTATCAAGCCGTGCGAATCCGAAGTGCTTGAAATCACGGTCGAACGAGCAATAACACATCGAACGCTGTTACTTAATGCTTTCAAGTCTAAACTCGATCTCGAAACCCGGAATGAAGAATTGATCAAAGGAAAAGCGGAGCTTGAACATTTACAATCTCAGATCGTGCAGAACGAAAAGATGGCGTCGCTCGGACAGCTCGCAGCCGGAGTGGCACACGAATTGAATAATCCGGTGGGATTCGTTAGTGCCAATCTGGACATGCTGGGTAAGTATGTCGAAAATCTCACGCGACTCGTCAAATGTTACGATGAGGCAGAGAGCACCACACCAGCCGGATCAGAGGCCGCATCTGTCAAAGAAGATATCGGATATCCCGCCATTCTCGAGGACCTTGATTCGATCATCCTGGATTGCCGCGAGGGATCTGAACGCATTCGCGAAATTGTTCAGAACCTCAGGACGTTTTCCCGTCTCGATGAGGCGGATTTCAAAGAAACTAATATTCACGAGGGGATCGACGCAGCCGCCCGGTTGGTTTCCCCATACTTTTCAACCGGCAACATATCACTTATCCGTGAGTACCGAGATCTGCCGCCGATCGGAACATTTTCCGGTCAATTAAATCAGGTTTGGATGAATCTGCTTGTAAATGCGGCCCAGGCTATCGGCACCGGTAACGGCGTGGTAAAGATCGCAACGAGTGCGGATAGCGAAAATGTTTTTATCAATTTTACCGATACGGGCAGCGGCATTGCCGTTCAACACTTGAAACGTGTATTCGATCCATTTTACACGACAAAGCCGGTCGGGGAAGGGACCGGCCTCGGGCTGTCGATCTCGTTCGGAATCGTCGAGCGTCATGGCGGCAGTATCTCGGTTAATTCGAAGCTAAAAGCGGGAACTACATTTCAAGTAAAGCTCCCAAGACATTTTGAACCAAGTCTTGTTCCGAACGAACGAGCAATCGTGTCTTACAGCGAAGTATAGAAAAGGGGGAAACATGAAACATAAACTGCTTATCGTTGACGACGAACCTGCCAATTTGCGTACGCTCGAACGTCTTTTTCGTGAAGACTATGAGGTCATAGCTGCCGAGTCGGGTGCCGACGCTCTCGAACAACTCAGCCGAAATAACGTTTCGGTGATCGTATCAGATCAACGAATGCCAGGCATGAAGGGTATCGATTTTCTAAAAAAGGCTGCCGAAATGAGACCGCAAACCGTTCGGATCATCCTGACGGGCTACACCGATATCGCCGATCTGGTCGAAACGATTAACTCCGGCGTCGTTTATAAATACATCACCAAACCGTGGGTCAACACAGATTTTTGTCAGACGATTCGGCGTGCAGTCGAACATTACGAGGTGACAAAAACACAATCATTGCTGGCACAAGAGAACGAACGGCTTAGCAATCGTTTGAAATCTACGGTGCATGGCTTTGTCGCTACGTTAAGAGATATGGTCTCTC
>JAYVDQ010000526.1:0-2377 GCA_043749325.1 Chloracidobacterium sp.
CGATAGGCGACTTCAAGATTGCTGTTCGGCAAGCCGTCGGCGGCTGTGAAATTTTCTATCTGTCCGGTTTCGGGATTCAGACGGTCTAGCCCGCGTCCCGTGCCGATGTAAATTCTGCCGAATTCGTCTTCCGTAATGCACGAAACACCGATGCTCGAAAGACCTTCGGCGGGCGTGTAGTGAATAAAACTCAACTGCTCGGCGTTCACGTCGTCCAAGCGCAATAAGCCGACTGTCGTATTTGCAATCCAAAGTCTGCCGGCGTGGTCAACAAATAAATCGCGCATCCAGCCTTCCGGCACGCCTTCGCTGCGAGTGAAAATCTTAAATTGCTCGTCGCGGTAACGAACGATTGCATTGTTATCTCCGCCCGTGCCAATCCAGAGATTTCCCGATTTGTCTTCGACAAACGCCAAGCCGACTCGGTCGTTTCCAAAGCCCGCTTCCGTCGTAAAGTCGCGCCAAGCGTCGCTCGCCCTCTCCCAACGCCACAATTCGTTTGCCACGCCGGTAGTAGCAATCCAAACATCGCCGCGAGAATCTTCAAAGACGCGGAAAACTTGAAGTGATTTCGCGCCGGTGTCAATTTTTTGCGGAGTAGTTGTCGCTAAATCTTCAAACCGCGCCGGTCGCGGAAACCGGAAAAGCCCGTGTCCGGTCGGAAACCACCAATCGCCCGCGCTGTCTTGCCAGACGGTTTGCTTCCAGCCCCAACCGGGATAAGCTACTTCCGAGGGAAAGCGGGGTTTGACCAATTCAAACTTCTCGCCGTCAAAGCGGCTGACGGCACGCCTGTCAAAAGCAAAACTAGCGAAAAGCTCGCCCGTTCGATTTTCAAAAATCGAATTGACGAGCGGAGTAGCCAAACCGTCCGTTTCGTTGTAAGACGTAAAGCCGTATCGCGCCCACTTTTTCGCACCGCACGGCGACCCCGTCCAGAGATTGCCGTCTTTGTCTTTGGTAATGGTCCAAATATCGCTGTCGCACAGATCGTTTTTCGCCGTATAAGTTTTGCAGACAGAAGTTTCTCCGCCTTGCCACAGGCATAGACCACGATTCGTGCCGACCCAGAATTTACCTTCGTCTTCGTATAAATCCATGATCCAATTGCCGGACAAACCGTCTTTCGTCGAATAGGTCCGTTCGACAATTTTTTGGTTCTTTTGCGGCTCGGCAGCCAGCATGCATAAACCGGAGAAGTAGCGCGGGCGCAGCCCGACCCAAATTCTCCCGTTTTTATCTTCGAGCAGAGTAGAAATATTGATGTCCGGCAAACCGTTCGCTTGAGTAAATTGCTCGACTTCTCCGTTCGGCAAAAGGCGAAATAAACCATGTTTCTCCGTACCGATCCACATCGCTCCCCGCCGGTCTTTGATGATTGTAGCGACGCTAAGTACGTCAACCGTCGGCTGGGGCTCGCCCAAATTTATAAATTCGAGTTCGCCCGTCGAGTTTAATTTATAAAGCCCGTCGCTCGTGCCCGCCCAAACAGTGCCGCTTTCATCCTCAAACAAAACTTGAATGCTTTTTGCTTTCGGATTGTTGGGTAAAATGGTGGTAAAAAGCGGATTGTCTTGTGAATTGGCAAGACCTTTCGGATTGAGTCTGGCAAGCCCGCCGCCGGTCGCAAGCCAAATCGTGCCGTTGCGCGTTTCGAGAAAATCATTCACGTGGCGCTCAGGCAAACCGTCGACGGTCGTGAAATTTGTAAAAGCGTAGCCGTCAAAACGCGAAATGCCTTCAACGGTGCAGAACCACAAAAAGCCGCGCGAATCCTGTTTGATTTTGAAAACATTGTCCCGAAGCAGACCGTCGGCAACCGTATAAGTCTTAACCGGCAAATGCTCTGCGAGAACAGAAAAGGAAAAAAACGATAGGAAAACGAAGAGCAGTCGGGACAACTGTTTACTGCCTGACTCAACAATCTGCCTTGTTTTAGGTTTTTCACGCACTGCGAATTATGCCTTGTTTTTAACGGCACAACTCTACCTCATTTCAAGGGGGAAAACCAATTTTATCATCTTGATTTTTGACGGAATATTAACTAGGGTGTAGTTCAATGAAAATAGCATTGATCGGCTATGGAGCGATGGGGCGGCTCATCCGCACGCTCGCCGAGGATAAAGGACATGAGATCGCTGTTGTCATCGATGACACGGACGCAAGTCTGTCAGTTGCGGAATTGGCGGAAAAACTGAAAGTCGCGGATGTTGCGATCGATTTCACGGCGGCGGCGGCTGTTCGGCGAAACGTCGAGGCGTGTGTTGCTGCGGGCGTGCCGCTTGTCGAAGGCACGACCGGATGGAATGCCCAGCGAGCGGAGATCGAGCAAATCGTTAGCGAAGGCGACGGTGCGTTAGTTTTCGGAGCTAATTTC
>JAYVDQ010000527.1:0-2996 GCA_043749325.1 Chloracidobacterium sp.
CTTTTTCCGACTGTCCGAGCCGCTCGTAGGAGTCGGACAAGCTAACGTACGATACGACAAAGTTCGGGTATGTATTTCGCCATAATTCCAACGTTTCAGTCGCTTTGTCCATCTCGCCGGCAACGAAATTGTGATAGTAGTAAATGATGCGGAGCCTTTCGGTTTCGCTCACCGATTCCCGGAGTTCGTATGCTTTTGCGGTCATTTCAGCCGCCGATTTCCATTGATCGGTATTGCGATAAACAACGGCAAGCTCCGTGTATGCCAAGGCGAATTTCGGATCTATCTCAAGAGCTTTTTTATAGAAGGGAATTGCCTCAAGTTGTTTACCGTTAACGACCTGCTCGCGGCCTAGAACAAAGATCTTAAGGGCCTCCAGTGATGATGTTGTGATCGACTCACCGGGAACGTTGAACTTCTCAATGGAGCTTAAACTCTCGCCTAGCCTCTCGCGGATTCCAGTTGCGGCCCGGCCGAGAGCATTCAGAACCTCTTCACGTGAATTGACCTGCTCAAATTCGCGGCCGAGGCTTTCACCTGTACGGGCATTGACGGCCTCGAGTGTCAGTACATAGATCTCGCCAAAGCTCGATATCGTTCCGGCAATAAAGGCTTTTAAATTCTGCCGCATGCAGATCTCTTCACCCAGTTCTCTGGTCACGCGCTCATCGGGCCTACGACCCATCAAGCGTAACGTCTGGCTGACACGCGAATCGGGAACGATGTCGAGAAACGGCGACTGGGCGAGCGAAAAGGCGAGCGCCATCTTGAGTGTCTGGTCAAAGATCGCTTCGCCCGTCGAGTTCTCAAACTCGGTCAAGAGTAGCGAGTCTTTTACGCCGCCGCTCGAGCTTGCCCCCGAACTCGTCGAGTGGCGCGGGGCACTGATCTGGCCTGAGTCCGGTTTATTCGGGACCGCTGTTTGTTCCAGCTTTGCTTCTAGCTGCAGCTCATCGCGCAGGTCCTTTAAGTCGACAAGCAGATCTTGCGTCGTCTGGTAACGCAGGTCGCGCTTTTTCCTCAAGGTCTTTTGTACGATGCGCTGTAACTCTTTTGGAAGATGTGGGGCTAAACTTGTGATCGGTGCCGGTTCGATACTAATGATCGACGACAGAACATCGGTCATCGTCTCGCCAGCGAACGGGACCTTTCCAGTCAGCATTTCATACAGCACAATGCCGAAACTGAACACATCGGAACGGGCGTCGGTATTCTTGCCGCGAGCCTGCTCAGGCGACATATACGCCACCGTTCCCATGACAACGCCGGGATTTGTCTTGACGAGTTTCTTCGTCTGTTCCTCGCCGTCGGTATGGTTGATCTCGGTCAATTTCGCCAAGCCAAAATCAAGCACCTTCACATACCCGTCAGAGCGGACCATGATGTTCTCTGGCTTAATATCCCGGTGAACGATCCCTGCTTGATGTGCGGCCGAGAGAGCCTCGGCGGTCTGCACCATTATCGATAGTGTCTCGTCGAACGAGAGCCGCTGCTTCATTCGTTCGCGCAAGGTTTTTCCGTCAATATATTCAGCCGAAATGTAGTGCTTTCCCTCGTGCTCGCCGATCTCATACACGGTAAGAATATTCGGATGATTTAGTGCCGAGGCGGCTTTGGCTTCCTGGATGAAGCGATTCAAAAGGCCCTCGTCCTTGCTGAACTTTTCATGCAGGAACTTGATCGCCACCTTTCGGCCGAGTTTGGTGTCATCAGCCAGATACACATCACCCATGCCGCCCGAGCCGATCTGCGAGCGAATTTCATAATGAGCGAATGAGTCCCTCTTTGGAATTGACATATTGTTGATTCACAATAAGTTAGCCTGTAAACGATGTGACAGTCAAATATTCCTCGCGTTTAGTATCCTGTTATTCTTATTAACTTTAACTGGCGACACACATTGTTTTGGAGATAATAATGATATATATTACGCTCATTGTTTCTGCTCGTTCCTTGCTTTGAGCCCAAATTACTTCTCCCATACGATAAGTCCCACTAAATCTGAGTGAACAAATGCCTTAGAGATGCGGCAGATGTTCTTTCTACTCTAGGCGTGCATCATTTTAAGAAAGGAGAAACTTTATGAGACGTATTTTATCGTTGGCAGCGATGCTGCTTTTCTGTTTTGTCTGCTTTGCTTCACAAGCAGCGGCCCAGGCTACGACAACGCCAAACTTCACAGAAGGAGCAGTTTCGCGCGTGATACTTATCCAAATCAAACCGGGCAAAAACACTGATTTTTGGACCGAATTTCGGCAGAATGGGAAGCCGGTCTATGATGCGTACAAGGCTGCGGGAATCATCGAGGATTATTCGGTCACACTCAAATCAACGACTGAGGGTGAGGGTGATTGGAATGTATCGCTCGTTCTAACGTACAAGAATTTTGCCGCCCTCGATGGTCTAACGGCCAAAACCGATCCCATTACGTTAAAGCACTATAAATCCGCTGCGGCACGGACCGCCGCCGGCATCAAACGAACAGAGAACGCCACGACTGTTGGCAGCTTCCTGATGCGGCACGTCACTGTTAACGACTGGCCAAAATAAGATTTCTCGAATGTCTGAAATTGATATTGGGCCACTGTTATTTGACAGTGGCCCGATGCCTAACTTAAGTCTGAGACGGCGACCTAGTGGCCGATCCCCGCAATATATGGCGCGATCACCAATGACACGATAGACATTAATTTGATAAGGATGTTCATCGACGGTCCCGAAGTATCCTTGAACGGATCGCCTACGGTATCACCCGTTACGGATGCTTTGTGCGGTTCTGAATTTTTGTAATACATTTCTCCGTTGATCTCAACGCCTTTTTCAAAGGATTTTTTGGCATTGTCCCACGCGCCGCCTGCATTGGACTGGAAAATTCCCATCAATACACCGGATACGGTAACGCCTGCCAAGAGACCGCCCAGGACCTCTGGGCCCATTGTAAAACCAACGATCACCGGTGTAATTAAAGCAATGGCTCCAGGCATCATCATTTCGCG
>JAYVDQ010000528.1:0-2907 GCA_043749325.1 Chloracidobacterium sp.
GCTGATTGCAGCAATCGAGAAAATGCGCGGACGGGAGCCGTTTCGATCTTGATCCTTCTCTGGAGATTGATGATGTCGATCATCATTTAATTAATGAGAGTCCGGTTCGCTGTTTTCCGAATGAGTTTCGTACGCCTTGACGATCATCTGCACGAGTTTGTGCCGCACGACGTCTTTATCAGTGAAATAGACAAATTCGATGCCTTCGAGATCGGCGAGCACGGTCTCGGCTTCCTTGATGCCGCTCTTTTGTCCGCGTGGAAGATCGATCTGGGTACGATCGCCGGTGACGACGGCTTTTGAGCCAAAGCCAATGCGCGTCAGGAACATCTTCATCTGTTCGCTCGTGGTGTTCTGCGCTTCGTCAAGGATGATAAACGCATCCGACAATGTGCGGCCCCGCATAAACGCCAGCGGGGCGATCTCGATGATCCGCTTCTCAAGCATCTTTGTGACTTTTTCCGAATCGACCAGATCGAACAATGCGTCGTACAGGGGCCTTAAATAAGGATCAACCTTTTCCTGTAGATCACCCGGCAAAAATCCGAGTCTCTCTCCCGCCTCTACGGCCGGACGCGTAAGGATTATTCGACTCACCTGTTTTTTGAACAACGCGTCGAGAGCCATCGCAACGGCCAGATAGCTTTTGCCCGTACCGGCGACGCCGATCCCGAAAACGAGATCATGTTCGGCAATCGCATCGAGATATTTGCGTTGGTTGGCGGTCTTTGGAGCTACCGTCTTTTTACCGGACGGATTAAAACGGGCCTTTTGAAAATGATCCTTTAATCTATAGGCGCGATCCTCAGCGATCTGCTTAAATACGTCACGCAGCTCCTTATCCGTGAACGTATTTCCTTCGGCGAAGAGATCGCCAAAATCAAGCAGTATCTGTTCGACCGTTTTGATATCGCGTTCGTCGCCGTCGATAAGCAACTCGTTGCCGCGTGCTCCGATATTTACATCGAGCAGCGATTCGAGGTATTTAATGTTTTGATCCTGAACGCCGAATAGCGTATTTAGACCTTGGGGTGGTAGTTCGAGTTTCTTCAAAAAAATATTAAATGCTGACAATCGTAATGCCGATTGCGATATGGACGAGTTTTTCTTTTACTAGGCCAACAAGCGGCCGTAGATATTTGTACTGGTTAGATGCAGCCGTCAACACAATAACTGACATAGGATATTTGTCCAAGTTTTGTTGATGCTGGAGATTCTTATCAAAAGTAATCAATACTTCAAATCCTTCCGCGGCCATTAATTTCAATAACACGCCGTTGCTGATTCCGTTCCAGCCTTGCTCGCGGACGGTCGAAATCTCGTATTCCTGAAAATCCTGCTTGAGTTTCTTTGGCAAGTTTTCGTCAAGCAATAGTTTCATAGATCGACTCGAACTTACTCGACGTCAAAACCTCTCCCGCTATCCCCAAAACCTCGATTGCCTGATCGCGTGTTACCGTCGGAAAATCCTCAAGGAATTCATCTAGTGAAACACCATCTTCCAAATGATCGAAAAGACTCTCGATCGGAACACGCGTTCCATCGAAGACAGGCGTGCCGCCGAGAATTTCGGGATCGATATTTATCACTCGACTGCTCATGGTAATTCAAATTATACACCAGAATACGTTTTTCGATAAACCCCTGAATATGGTCAAAATGATGCCTCGCCGACTTTGCAACCATCGAAGCCACTATGATATCCTCACTCCTTTGTTATTGATCCAGGTTTCTTAACCTTATATATAGAGGAGTAATTTATTAAGAATGGCTAGTGAAGAAAGCGGGCACATAGGAAAGGTCGTGCAGATCATCGGTCCGGTAGTTGACGTAGAATTTTCAGACAATTATTTACCGCCGATCTACCAGGCGCTGCGTGTGACCAGCGAAGGCTTTGACGGCGAGACGATCGACGTCGTGGCGGAGGTGCAGCAGCACTTGGGCGAAGGCCGTGTCCGAGCAGTCTCGATGCTGCCGACAGATGGCATGGTTCGCGGCATGAAGGTCATCGATCTCGGCGGCCCGATCATGGTGCCTGTTGGTAATGCAACACTAGGCCGCGTTATGAATGTCATCGGCGACCCGGTCGACGAGCTCGGCCCGGTAAACAGCGAAACAAAATCATCGATCCACCGCCACGCGCCAAGCTTTGACGAACAGGCTACGTCGCTCGAAATGTTCGAGACGGGCATCAAGGTCATCGATCTCATTCAGCCGTTTCTTCGCGGCGGCAAGATCGGACTCTTTGGCGGAGCCGGCGTGGCCAAGACCGTGCTCATCATGGAGCTTATTAATAATGTAGCGATCGGCTCCGACGGTTTCTCGGTTTTTGCCGGTGTCGGCGAGCGTACCCGCGAGGGCAACGACCTGCTGCGCGAAATGGTCGAATCCAAAGTTATCAGGTACGGCGACAAATTTAACGAGCACATGGAAAAGACCGGCGAATTCGATCTCTCGCTTGTGGACAAAGCCGAGATCCCCGGATCGAAGGTGTCATTAGTATATGGACAGATGACCGAGCCTCCCGGAGCGCGTCTCCGCGTTGCTCTGTCGGGCCTGACCGTTGCCGAGTATTTCCGCGATCAGGGGAACGACGTGCTTTTCTTCGTCGATAATATTTTCCGCTTTACGCAGGCGGGTTCCGAAGTGTCGGCACTTCTCGGACGTATGCCATCGGCCGTGGGTTACCAGCCGACACTTGCTTCGGAAATGGGCGAGATGCAGGAACGCATCACCTCCACCAAGACCGGTGCTATCACGTCGATCCAAGCCGTATATGTTCCGGCCGACGATTATACTGATCCGGCACCTGCGACGACCTTTGCCCATCTTGATGCTGTTACAGCTCTTTCGCGGCAGATCGTGGAGCTTGGAATTTATCCGGCCGTCGACCCGCTCGCGTCGAAC
>JAYVDQ010000529.1:0-3088 GCA_043749325.1 Chloracidobacterium sp.
CGGTAAAGCCTTTTAACAACCCTTGAAACTTCCCCGTCGGCGTCCTTGCCGCGCTAATTATTACTGCTTTATTCATATTTATTGATAAAAAAATATTCCGTCTCCAAACAGTTTAATACTATGACGAACCAAATCGGCATTCTAATCACAGGCTTTTTCGAATAAATTTCGAATAAATACGGTAGTCGATAATAGAAATCAAATCCTTGCAGTTGTTTTTCCGTGGTAATTCGTATAAGTTTCTGACAAATCCCTGATTTAGACTCCAAGTTTCTACGAGGTTGTTAAAAGAAAATGCGCAAAAAATGTATGTCCATGGTTCGCGTTGCAATCGGTTTAATTTTTGTCACCTTTGTTTGTGTCTTTGGTGGATCGGCCCAGACGGGCATTGTGGCCCAGCCCAAATCCGACCCTCTCAAAGATCTCAAATACCGGCTCATCGGCCCATTTCGCGGCGGACGCGTTGGGGCGGTAGAGGGCGTTGCCGATAAACCGAATGTTTATTATTTCGGAGCTACGGGCGGCGGTGTGTGGAAAACCACCGATGGCGGTGTCAATTGGGGAAATATCTCCGATGGGTGGTTCAAAACCGGTTCGGTCGGTGCCATAGACGCGGCCGATTCCGACCCAAACACCATCTACGTCGGCATGGGCGAAGAAACGGTACGCGGCAATGTGTCGAGCGGCGACGGGGTTTATAAGACCGTCGATGGCGGAAAGACGTGGAAAAATATCGGCTTGACCGACACGCAGCAGATATCGCGCGTTCGAGTAAATCCAAAGGACCCAAACATCGTTTATGTAGCCGCTCTCGGCCATCTCTGGGGCAGCAATGATCAGCGTGGGGTCTTTCGCAGCAAGGACGGCGGAAAGACTTGGACAAAGATCCTCTATCGAAATGCGGAAACAGGCGCGAGCGATCTCATCATCGATCCGTCTAACCCGGACACACTCTATGCCGGATTTTGGCAGATTGGCCGCAAGCCTTGGCGAATGGACAGCGGCGGCGACGGAAGCGGGATCTTTAAGTCGATCGACGGTGGCGATACATGGACTGACATTTCGAGAAACCGGGGACTACCGTCCGGCGTTCTGGGTAAGGTAGGCATTGCGGTCTCTCCAATAAATTCTAATCGTGTCTGGGCGTTGGTTGAGGCCAGAGATGGTGGTTTATACCGTTCCGATGATGCCGGTGACACCTGGCAGCGGGTGAATGAAGGTGCAAATATCCGCCAGCGACCCTGGTATTATACGCGCGTCTACGCCGACACCGAAAACATCGACACGGTCTATGTGCTGAATGTTCAATTTCAAAAATCGATCGACGGCGGCCGCAATTTCACCACAATTGGCGGTTCGCACGGCGATCATCACGACCTTTGGATTAACCCCAAAAATGCAAAGGCGATGATAAACGGCAATGACGGCGGAGGCACAGTGACTGCCGACGGCGGGGCCACATGGACGGATGAGGACCAGCCGACTGCGCAATTTTATCGCGTCGCGACGGATAACGATTTTCCCTACAATATTTACGGGGCACAGCAGGATAATTCGACTGTCCGGATAGCCTCGCGGTCTGATGGTGGGTCGATCACTACCGACGATTGGTTTGCCGTCGGCGGCGGCGAATCCGGCTGGATCGCACCGCATCCGGAGAATTCGGATATCGTATTTGCGGGCAGCTACGACGGCCTGTTGACCAAATACAACCATCGCACGGGACAGCAGCGCAACGTCGATGTCTATCCCGATAATCCGATGGGTTCAGGTGCGGAAAGCACAAAAAACCGCTTCCAGTGGAATTTCCCTATACTTTTTTCGCCGCACAAAACGGACGGAAAATATGCGCTCTATGCGGCTTCGCAGATACTTTACCGCTCGTTTGATGAAGGCCAATCCTGGACGGCGATCTCACCGGATCTGACCCGCAACGATAAGGCAAAACAAAAATCGTCCGGCGGCCCCATCTCGCAGGACAACACGAGTATCGAGTATTACGACACGATCTTCTGTGTTGACGAATCGCCTGTAAAACAGGGCGTGATCTGGACGGGCAGCGATGACGGCCTTGTTCAGGTATCGCAGGACAACGGCCAGACCTGGACTAACGTAACGCCCAAGGAAATGCCCGATTGGGTGCAGATCAACCAAATCAAGGCGTCGCCATTTGACGCGGGAACGGCTTATTTTGCCGCCGTTAATTACAAAAATGACGATCAGAAACCGTACCTGTTTAAGACCTCGGATTTTGGCAAAACATGGAAAAAGATAGTCAATGGAATTCCCACCGACCAGTTTACACGGGTTGTCATTGAAGACCCGAATAAACGCGGATTTTTATACGCCGGGACCGAACGCGGCATGGTTTACTCGACCAACGCCGGTGAAAACTGGCAGAGCCTGCAATTAAATCTGCCGGTTGTGCCTATCCACGATCTGACGATACAAAAACAAGCGAAAGATCTCGTGGTTGCGACTCACGGGCGCTCCTTTTACGTGCTTGATAATTTGACCGTTCTCTATCAGCTTGCCGACGCCCAAAAGGCCGACGCGTTTCTGTTCAAGCCGGAGGACGCATACCGCACGGCGGGCGGCGGTGGCGGCCAACTGCCGTCAACCGCGACTGTCGGTGCGAACCCGCCAAACGGCGTTGTCGTCAATTATTATCTGAAGGAAAAAGCGACAAAGGAGGTGACACTCGAATTCCTAGACGCCGAGGGCAAGGTTTTGCGCAAATTTACCCGAAGTCCCGATCCTGCCGGGGGAGCGCCGGCTCCCGATGCGGGTGCTGGTTTTGGCGGGCGTGGAGGCGGCGGAGATGCTCCGGTGCCCGTTGAGGCTGGCCTGAATACGTTTGTGTGGAATTATCGCCTGCCGAACGCAACTACGCTTCCCGGTATTATTCTGTGGGGCGGGTCGCTTGCCGGCCCGCGAATCCCGCCAGGCAATTATCAGGTCCGGTTGAGCGTGGCTGGCAAGCTGCTCTCGACCGAGTCGTTTGCAGTCAAGGCCGATCCGCGTCTTGCGACGACGCCGGACGATTTTGCCAAACAGTTTGCCCTGATGCAGAAGATAAATGCAAAGC
>JAYVDQ010000530.1:0-3101 GCA_043749325.1 Chloracidobacterium sp.
GGCATTGATTCGCGGCAGGTTTTGGTGCTGCTGGATGGCCAGCCGCTGGTGGGCGCACGCGGCATCAAGAGCGGCGTTTTGAATCTTGACCGTCAATCAACCGCCCGGCTTGAAAGCGTCGAGGTCGTAAAGGGGGCGGCTAGCTCACTCTACGGATCGGATGCCATCGGCGGCGTCATAAATTTGCGAAGCCGCGAGCAAACATCGCCGTTTAGCGCATCGATAACATTTTCCGGCGGCACTTTCGGCGTGTTTGACGGGCGTGGTGATATTGGTTTTTTGCGAAAGCAATTGAGCGGCATTTTCAGTTTCGAGCGTCATAAAAACAACGGTTTCGACCTCAATCCGGCGACATTTGTGGCCGAAGGCACCGGATTTCACAGATACGACGCATACGGAAAACTGAAATATCAGTTTAACGATAAATTTTCGCTGCTTGGATTTGCCAACAGCTATTGGGACTACTCAAAAGGTCGTGTCAGAGGGGAGCTTGGCGATCAGACAAATGATGTAAACAGTCAGTCACAAAATTATGGGGTTACTGCGGATTGGGTCGTTAACAGCAGGACAACCCTACAGGCAAGGGGGTATTTTGCGCGGTTTGACGAGATCACACGCGGCAAACTCTATCCGTCGAATACCATTCTGCCCGATGGCAATCTCTTTGAGCGTTACGGCAAATTTGACGCGACCGTTTCGCGTGTCTTTGGCGAGCGGCAGTTTGTCCAGGCCGGAGTCGAATTTACAACCGACCGATACAGCGGCATCAATCGCATCCAAAACGACAAGGCACGGGCCGACACGCAAATCGCATGGCTTCAGGACAAAATCAATCTTTTCAACCGGCTGACCGTCACGGTCGGAGGGCGATTTGACCATCATTCGATCTTTGGCTCGGCATTTTCGCCAAAGGTCGGATTGAATTACCGCGTCAACGAGCACATGAGCCTGAGGGCGTCTTACGGACGCGGTTTCCGCGCACCCGATCTTGGACAATTGTTTTTCCGATTTAGCAATCCGACCAGTTTTTATCAGGTCATTGGCAATCCGGGCTTGATCCCTGAAACGGCCGGATCATGGCAGATCGGCGGTGAATTCAACGGTTTCAAACGCAAAGCGAGATTTGGCGTCAACCTGTTTCGCAATGACGTTAAGAATCTAATAAATTCGCGCAATCTCGGATTGGTAACCATGAGCAATGTTGACGCTTTATTTGCGGCGAACGGCATCGATCCAGCGCTAAAGCGGTTTCTAACGTATAACGTCCTGCTCTTCTACTATCAGAACCTCGCAAATATCTTTACCGAAGGCATCGAAGCCGATGGCTCATACATTCTGCCAAAGGGTTTTGCGGTCAGCGGTGCTTACACTTATTTGATGGCAAAGGACAAAACTTCAAACCGATTTTTGACCGGACGGAACAGGCACCAGGGGTTTGTAAAGGTTGCATACGAGAACACGCGTTTGGGATTCAACGCAAATTTTCGCGGCTCGCTTTACAGCAAATGGATAAGCTCAAGGGTCGAATCGACAAACCTCGAAACGATCGCGGCACCATTCCAGATTTGGGATATATACGGAGCAAAGCATCTGCCAAAAGGGTTTGAGGTCTATGGAACGATTAACAATATCTTTAATAACCAGGACCCAAACAAAGGCACGCCGGCTCAGATCAGACTCGAGGCCGGCCGGAGCTTTCGCATCGGCATCCGTTGGAATTTTGACAGGGAGAGATAACAAATACCGAGACGCAGCAAGCGTCTAACAGACATAAAAACAAGGAGAATTTACAATGAAAAACAGTCTATTTATTGCAATCGCAACTATCATTTTTGCCGTCGGAGGATTTGGACAAAATGCTCAAATCGCCTTGGCCGGCAAGCCTGCGGCTGACACAAACCCGCCGGCAAAGGCTGATCCGGCTGCGTATAACATGCTAAACGAAGCCCGTTCGTCGAGCCGGACTTTTCCGGCGGATTTCGGTGGATATTCGGCCGACGTCGTTTTTAACGACAACGGGACGGTTCATCACGGGATGATGGATTACACGCCAAAGGTGGCGTTCAAATTTGAAATGAAGTCATTGGACGCCGCAAAAAGCAAAAAGGTTGAGGGTGATATAAACAGCATTGTCTCGCATCGCCGAGGCGGTGATTTTGCCAGAGGTGACGGCAAGTATCCGATTACATTTGGCGTCGACGACAAAAGCCCCATCGGACGTCTGCTGTGCCTGAACGACGAGATGAAATCGTGTTATCGAATTCGCGACAAACAGGTAGTGCAGGTCAATCGCACGATGGGCGGCGAGTTTTTCACCATTAACGTACTCGAGACGACGACGCTCGAAAACGGCCAGTTTCTGCCGCGACAATTTACAGTCAGTTATTTTGACGAGAAAACGATGGCGATGAAAAAGACGCAGGCGTTTACCGACAAATACGAACTCGTCAGCGGCGTCTGGGTGCCAAAAATGCGTCGCATAATGACTACCGAAAACGGCACAACGACAATTCAGATCATCGAATTTGAAAATTTCAAGCTTAAAACATCTGCCGCAAAATAGAACAATGGATAATCGGATGCTTTGTGGTCAATTCATAAACCACAAAGCATTCGACACCTGACTACTCAGCCAAACCACAGGATAAAGATATGGAGATCACTAGAACAGCAACACCTTCGAGAAACATGGCCGAACTCGACGTTTGTCACTGCCCCGGATGCGGCGTTGTGTATTTGTCGATAGGGGAAAAGGTTGTGAGTTTTGATCGCGAAGCGTTCGCCAAATTGGTCGAAACGGCGGTTGATATTCATTACAGTGGCCGGGGGGCCCTCAGCGTCGAATACTCTATACTCGATCTTGCGGCGATGGATCGGGATGACGACCATTCTATAGAAACACTGCATTAACCGAACCGACGCGAATTTTTTACACACCTTTAAAATCGCCTGCTGTCCGTAACGTAAAGCTAAATTGCATGAATTTTTGGGGCGTCCCAGTCTCGGGACGCCTCCCGTTTTTTTTTGCGTCGCATGGCTTCTAGAATCTAGTAGCTGGCCGCTGCCTTCTGACAAATCGGCGGTGAGCGTTTATCCTATCT
>JAYVDQ010000531.1:0-3163 GCA_043749325.1 Chloracidobacterium sp.
CAAGCCGATCACCAAGAAACCGGCAGAAACGCGCATGGGTTCCGGTAAAGGTGCTCCTGATCACTGGGTCGCGGTCGTTAAACCGGGACGCGTGCTTTACGAAATCGAGGGTGTCGACGAAGGATTGGCTCGTGAGGCAATGATGCTCGCGGCACAGAAACTGCCGATCAAAACCAGGTTTGTCACCCGTGCGGACCTCGAGGGAGGCTTAGTTTAAGAATAATGAAACGCAAAGAACAACTCGATCAGCTTCGAGACATGAGTGAAGTGGAATTAAAGGATCAGGCCGACGCGTTGAAAGAATCGCTGTTTAGGCTCAAGTTCCGCAAAACGCTTGGCGTTGGCGAAACGATCAATGATATTCGCCGTGAGAAAAAGACGTTGGCACGGGTTTATACCCTTCTCAACAACAAAAAGGTATCGGAAGACGCGACGAAAGCGTAGGCGCGCTTGAGATAAGAAAATGGTAAGAAAGAAAAAAGACGAAGAAGTCGAAGGCGCAGTGGCCGAAGAAACGGTCGAAACGGCGGCGGAAGAGTCGGCAGTTGCAGCGGCACCGGATGAAGAGTCGGCAGCGGCAGTAGCAGCGGCAGCAGATGAAGAAATTGCTGTCGAAGCCGCACCGACCGAGGAAGAAGTTGCTGCTGAGGCTAGTCCGGCTGAAGAGGAAGTTGCTGTAGAGGCGGCACCCGCGGAAGAAGTTGCCGTTGAGGCTGCTCCGGCTGCCCCCGAAAAGCCGAAGAAAGCTGCCAAGGCTGCTCCGAAAGCATCGAAAAAGACTGCCGCACCTGTTGCGACCGAAGAGAAAAAGGTTCACAAGCGGGCTGAAAAGGTCGGGATCGTTGCGTCGGACAAGATGACAAAGACTGTCACCGTTCGCGTTGACCGCCTCGTCAAGCACCCGGTTTACCGCAAATACGTTAAGAAACGTAAGAAATTTATGGCTCACGACGATCTCGGTGCGAAGATCGGTGACAAGGTTAGGATCGTGGAAACGCGGCCGCTGTCGGCAAGAAAGCGGTGGCGCGTTGTTGAGATCATTCAGAAAGCAGAACTCTAATTGAGACGCTGAGACGCGGCGAGGGTGAGACGCCGTGAGAAAGAAAAACATCCCTGCGTCGCGGCGTCACACAGTCCCCGCGTCTCAGATGTGAACGGAGTGAACAGATATGATTCAGATGCAGACCTCGTTAGCGGTCGCAGATAATTCGGGTGCGAAACGCGTTGAGATGATAATGCCGGTCGGCGGTTCGACCAGCAAGATCGCGCGGCTCGGCGATACCATCAAGGTAACGGTCAAGGAAGCTTCACCGGATGGCACCGCCAAAAAGGGTAAGGTTTATAACGCCGTTATCGTCAGGACCAGGAAAGAGGTTCGCCGCAAGGACGGAACGTACATCCGGTTTGACGAAAACGCAGCGGTGCTTATCAAGGATGACGGATCGCCGGTCGGAACGCGTGTTTTCGGCCCGGTGGCCCGTGAGCTTCGCGAAAAGAATTTTATGAAGATCGTTTCGTTGGCTCCAGAGGTCATCTAGGTGCAGAAGCCCGCGCGTGAGCGAGGGCTTAATCGAAACGCTGAGTGTTAAGCCCTTGCTCACGCGCGGGCCTCAGCAAGTGAAAAGAAAATGAAAACGGAAAAGACAGGAACAGTTAACAGCAGGATCAAACGCGGCGACCAGGTCGTATTTATTGCGGGTAAGGAATATAACCGCTACGACAGCGCCGGCAAGCGTCAGCCGTATCGTGGGCGCGTGATCGCGGTCGATGCCCGCAGTCACAAGGTCAAGGTCGAAGGAGCGATGATCGTCAAACGTCACCGCAAACCGGTCCCGCAGATGAACCGCGAAGGCGGTATCTTCGAGCAGGAAGCGTGGGTAAGCGTTTCGAACGTCGCGTTGATCGACCCCGAAACCGGAACCCCGACCAAGGTCAAGTACGAAGTGCGTGACGGTCAAAAGGTTCGCGTCGCCAAGAGCGGCAAGGTTGTACCGGAAACCGGCTGGGCAAAGAAAGAGGCCAAGAAGAAGGTTGACGACGAGGCTCCGGCGGAAGAAGAGAAGAAATAGTTTCGAGTTTCTAGTTTCTGGTTTGTAGTTGAAACCAGAAACTAGAAACCCGAAACTCGAAACGGGAAACAAAGACAATGGCTAGATTAAGAGATAAATACAAGAAAGATATCGCTCCGGCGTTAGCCAAGGAGTTTGAGATCAAGAACCCGATGGCGATCCCCAAGGTCGAAAAGATCGTGGTCAACATGGGTTTGGGCGAGGCTTCGGCAAACGCCAAAATCCTCGACGTCGCGACCGAAGAGCTGAAATCGGTCACCGGCCAAAAGCCCGTGATCACCAAGGCCAAAAAGTCCATCGCGGCGTTCAAGCTGCGTCAGGGCATGGCAATCGGTACGATGGTCACGCTCCGCGGCGAGAGAATGTACGAGTTTCTCGACCGTCTGATCTCCGTCGCTCTGCCGCGTGTTCGCGATTTTCGCGGCATCTCGGGCAAGGCGTTTGACGGACGCGGAAATTACACGCTTGGCATTCGCGAACAACTGATCTTTCCGGAGATCGATTTTAATAAGGTCGATAAGACGCGGGGAATGAATATTTCGATCGTTACCACCGCGAGGAATGACGATGAGGCCCGTTCGCTGCTGAAAGCGCTGGGAATGCCTTTCAGGCAATAGTTTCAAGTTTCTGGTTCCAAGTTTCTAGTTCTTGGAATTCCAACTTGAAACACGAAACTAGAAACTGGAAACTTTTTAGTTATGGCAAAGATAAGCAAAATAGTTAAGAATAACGACCGCAAGGCCATGGTAAAGCTTTACGCTGTACGCCGTGCGGAGTGGAAAAAGATCATCAATAACCCGAAATCGACAATCGAAGAGGTCGATGCGGCGGTTATCAAGCTTCAAAAAATGCCGCGTGACGCGAGCCCTATCCGGGTCCGCAACCGCTGTTCGCAGACGGGCCGGTCACGTGGATTTTTGAGAAAGTTTGGCGTTTCGCGAATAGCCTTGCGCGAGCTCGCTCTTGAAGGGCAGATCCCGGGAGTCGTGAAATCAAGCTGGTAAGTTCTTAGAATACGGAAGGCGGGCGTGCCCGAACCACCGTGATTATTAAACGGAGTTAATTAGAATGACAGATCCAATAGCCGATATGCT
>JAYVDQ010000532.1:0-10649 GCA_043749325.1 Chloracidobacterium sp.
GGCGACCGAACCGCACGGGATCACCGCGGGGCGTTGAGCCGGCCGACAGTAAAACAGGTCTTCGATTATCGCAAATACGTCGATGAAAAAATGGCCGAACTTCTCGCGGGGGACGTACCGGACAATGTGCGCGACCTGGTCATACTCGGACTCAATCACGAACAGCAGCATCAGGAATTGTTCCTCACCGACCTCAAATACACATTTAGCACAAATCCGCTGTTTCCCGTTTATCGTGATGATTTCGCAGTCGAAGAAGACTCCGAATCCGGCACGTGCAGTTTTGTCGAAATAGAAGGCGGCATCCGCGAGATCGGGTATGAGGGAGATGGTTTTTGTTTTGATAACGAGCTTGCCCGTCATAAGGTGTATCTTAACGCTTTTGCGGTCGCGGACCGGCTCGTCACCAATGCCGAGTTTGTCGAATTTATTGACGCCGGCGGCTACAACGATTTTCGGCTCTGGCATTCGGAGGGCTGGGATTGGGTAAATCAAAATGCGGTCGAATCGCCGCTTTACTGGCACGAGCGGGCGGGCGGCTGGTCGCATTTCTCGCTCGCCGGACTGCGTCATCTGGTGGCGGATGCCCCGGTTTGCCACATCTCTTATTACGAGGCCGCCGCATTCGCCCAATGGAAAGGCTGCCGTCTGCCGACCGAGGGCGAATGGGAAGTGGCGAACGATAAATTGGCTTGGGGAAAACGCTGGGAATGGACGAACAGCGCATATTTGCCGTATCCGGGCTTTAAAAAGGCGTCCGGCTCCTTAGGCGAATACAACGGCAAATTTATGATCAATCAGATGGTGCTACGCGGAGCCTCAGTTGTGACCCCGGCCGGACATAGTCGCCCATCATACAGAAACTTTTTTCATCCGCATTTAAGATGGCAATTTACTGGAATAAGATTAGCAAAATGAGGAATTTTAGCAGGAGATGAACGCAGAAAACACGGATCAAAAATGAGTTCTTATTGATTTATCAGCGGTATTTGCGTCGATCTGCGGCAAAATTATTTATGAATAGCTCTCCAACACCTGAATTGACCCAGTTTGCCGAAGATGTCCTGCTAGGCCTGTCGGAAACACCAAAGTCGCTTTCGTCAAAATATTTTTACGACGACGAAGGCTCACGGCTTTTTCAGGAAATAATGAAGCTGCCTGAGTATTACCTGACCGGCTGCGAAGAGGAGATATTTTCGACACAGACGGACGCGATCTATCACTCGTTTGCGAACGGCGACAACGCATTTGATCTGATAGAGCTTGGTGCCGGCGATGGAACAAAGACGGCCGTGCTGGTCGATCATTTCCTGAAACGAAATGCGGACATATCCTATTCGCCGGTCGATATCTCACAGGAAGCTCTCGACGCTCTGACCGAAAAATTCACGACCGAATTCCCTGATCTGGCGATGCAGACCTTGAGTGGGGACTATTTCCGCATTCTCAAATCGCTCCAGAATGGCGGCGGACGGCGAAAGGTTTTGCTATTTTTGGGTTCTAATATCGGTAATTTCAGCCGTGCCCAGGCCCTCGATTTTTTCCGGCAGCTTCGAGCGGTAATGAACGCCAACGACCTGCTTTTTATTGGATTTGACCTGCAAAAAGATCCGCATGTGATCGTCCAGGCTTATGACGACTCGGCTGGCGTGACGGCTCAGTTTAATTTGAATTTGCTGCGGCGGATCAACCGCGAGCTCGGAGCGGATTTTGACCTGGACAAATTTACGCACTACGCGATCTATCGCCCTGTCGAATACTCAGCCCGTTCGTTCCTTATCAGCCGCGAGCGGCAAACGGTGCATATCAGAGCGTTGAATCGCAATTTCGAATTCGATCAATGGGAAGCTGTCTTTATGGAGATCTCGCAGAAATATAGCTTGAAAATGATCGCAGACCTCGCCGCCGAAAGCGGATTCGAGATCAAGCAAAATTTCTTTGACAGCCGGAATTACTATTGCGATTCGCTATGGCAGCCACGTCAGTAGTCGCTCGGTGTCCGGAGCCCTTACTACGTGCGGGCTATGGACACATCGCTATGAATTTTAATATTCTACGTTTCGATACACTCGACTCAACTAACACCGAAGCCGCAAATCAGGCCCGGCAAGGCGCGGACGAAGGCGTGTGTATAGTTGCCCGCGAGCAGACCGCCGGACGTGGACGGCATGGCCGCCAATGGGTTTCGGGGAAAGATACGGGTCTTTATTTTAGCGTCGTGTTGCGGCCCGTGATCGATATGCGATATCTGCCACTGATCACGCTGATGACCGGTGTAGCAGTTTACGACACATTGAAAGAATTTGGCCTCAATCCCGATATCAAATGGGTAAATGATGTTCTGATCGGCGAAAAGAAGATCTGCGGCATTCTCGCCGAAACCGTCGACACCTCTCTCGGCCTGGCCGTGATCGTAGGCATCGGCATTAATCTGACGAACGGCAATTTTCCGGCCGAGATTGCCGATTCCGCAACTTGGATCAAAACGGCGTTGTCGGTACCGGGAGCGGTAGCGACCGGGGAACTGGAGTTCGCATTAACCAAGTATATTAGCTACTGGTATGCGATCCTTGGCCGCGAAGACGGGCCTGCCGACATTATCAATGAATGGCGGCGACGCTCATCTTATTTCAGCGGCAAAAACGTCCGTGTGACGCTCGCAAATAAAACATTCGAGGGCACAACCGACGGCATCGAAGAAACCGGCGCTCTCAGAGTGATTAGATCGGACGGCTCGGTTACAATCGTTCAGGCCGGCGATGTTGAGCGGCTAAGGGGTGTTGGCTTTTAATGCGACTTTCAGAAATTCATCCATTTTTTTATTACACACGCATTTTGCAAAAGCGCATGTTCCGCCACATTGCAGATCTGCCGCGTGCCGGGCGGTTTGCGTCGAAGCAAAGCAGCGACGATCTGCCGTTCACATGTAAAAAACATCAATCACTGCTCCGCCGCAAGCTCGGAAATTCGGATCCGCAATTGCAGGAGAACAAGGTAAAAAATCTTCGCATTGCGTGTCCCACAATAGACGGGATACTAATTAAACCGGGACAGACATTTTCGTTCTGGCGTCAGATTGGTGAGGCGACCGCGGAAAAAGGATACTTCGAAGGGATGCAGCTATCGCAAGGGCGTGTGGTTCGCGGTGTCGGCGGCGGATTGTGCCAGCTCGCAAATCTGCTTTATTGGATGTCTCTCCACACGCCGCTTAAGATCGCCGAACGCCATCATCACAGTTTCGACCCGTTTCCAGACGAAAACCGCGTTCTCCCCTTTGGCAGCGGGGCCGGTGTCTTTTACAACTACGTCGATCTGCGATTTTTCAACCCGACCGATCTTACATTTCAGATCCGCTTGTGGTTGACCGACGAACACCTCAAGGGTGCGATCTATTCCGACCGCGAAACGCGGCATTCGTATCACGTCATTGAAAAAAACCACAAATTCTCCAGTGAGAACGGTCTAAATTATCGCGAAAATGAGATCTGGCGGGAGGTCAACGACCGGCGTACCGGCAACCGCGTCGCGGAGGAGATACTGGTCAAGAATCATGCGGAGGTGAAATACGAATTGAATTTGGCGGCCCAAGCGTGTACCGTGTAAATACGCGGGCAAATAAGTTTTATGAGCGAAGAGTTTGATTTAGAAGCTGATTTTGATTTCGACGAGGATCTCGAAAAAGATCTTGCCGGATTTGATGACGATTATGATGACGATCTCGCCGAATTTGACGAGTTTGACGACGATCTCGACGATGTCGCCGTTCGGACGGCCGTCATGCAAAAAGACAATATGATCGCTTTGCTCTGTATCAAAACCGCCACGGCGGGCGCCGCCATCTGCCGTGTCGACCCACGCGAAGACCGGCCCGCCGTACAGATCTACGACGATGCAAGCGCCGCTGTCGAATGGTTCACACGCAGCCTTCGCACCAGCCGCAAAAACGGTTGGAATGTCGTTTACGACGGCCTGCCCCTGCAGGGATAATGCTGCTCGCTGTTGACATCGGCAACTCCTCGATCAAGTTCGGTGTGTTCGACGGCGAAACTCTCCACTCTAAATTTTCAATACCAACAAAACGAGATATTTCAGTCGATGAACTGGAATCCACCATCGGTGAAAAGATACTCTCACCTATCGCCAAAGCCATCATTTGCTCGGTCGTACCCGAAATAGATGAGATTGTTCGCAAGGTTTTACATAATAAATTTAATATCGAGGCTTTTTTCGTCACTTCCGATGTGGATCTAGGATTTGAGATCAAATATTTTGATCAATCCTCACTTGGTACCGACAGGCTCGTCAACGCTTTTGCGGCCGCCGAAAAGTATGGCACGCCGTGCATTGTCTGTAGCTTTGGAACAGCAACTACTATCGATGCCGTAACCGAAAAGGAGTTTTTAGGCTCCATAATTGCACCAGGTATTCAGATGATGGCGGATGCCCTTCATCACTTCACGTCAAAACTACCGGCAGTCGATGTTCGCTGGGAAGGTTGGGTGAGTCCACCTTCGACTGAAGATTGTATTCGTGCCGGAGCCACGTACAGTCAAATGGGTCTCGTCGAGGTCGTTGTCAGAGACATAAGAAAAGATATTGGAGATGCCAAGGTTGTCGCAACCGGCGGATTTGCCTCGATGATCGCTGAAAATACCACCGTGATAGATGTCGTTGACGAAAATCTACTGCTTGACGGACTAAGGATGTTATATTCACGGATGTAGATCTCGACGACATGTCTATGGCTAAGGAATACGCTCAAGAACAAGTCAAATATGACCCGGAACCGAGATGGCCGGCTCTTGTTGCCGTTCTGGCTGTTGGCAGCCTTTACGAATCGCTGCCCGAATCTTTGATCGTCGGCCCGAGGTGGAGCTTCTTCATTATTGTCGTCGTCCTACTGATCCCGACGGCGGTTTCGCATTGGAAGGACTACCGGTCTCTGAATCGCGTTCTTGGAATTATGGTTTCGGGAGTGGTCACTGTTGGGATGATTGCGTCCGTCATCTTACTGATCGCCGGACTGCCGGAGCATCGAGAGACGCCGACCCAGCTTCTAACTTCGGCCGCGGCCCTGTGGGGGACAAATGTGCTCGTATTCTCGCTTTGGTATTGGCGGCTAGATGCTGGTGGCCCGCACGTGCGGGACAGACGGTTCGGCCACGCCGACGGCTCTTTTTTATTTCCACAAATGACGCTGCCGCCGTCCATCAAGAAAGAGGCCGGTGAAGAGGCTTGGTCGCCCAATTTCTTCGATTACCTGTTTCTTGCGTTCAACACAAGTACGGCGTTTTCGCCAACCGACGTCCCCGTGCTCGCCCGCTGGGCAAAGATTATGATGATGCTACAATCGGTGATCTCTCTCACGGTCCTTGCGTTGCTGGCCGCCCGGGCGGTCAATATTCTTTAGACATATGTCGGCAAATATTTTGGCGTCCGCCGGGCCATGGTCGCCTGCTCGAAAGCGTAAGCGATCTTGATAAGCGTTGGCTCAGAAAATGCTTTGCCAAAAAACGAAATGCCGGCCGGTAATCCTTGGACATATCCAGCGGGAACCGTAATATTCGGATAACCCGCAACGGCCGCGACCGATGAGCTTTCAAATACTCCGCAATCACCGCCGATCAGATCGGTCATCCACGCCGGTCCGCCGGACGGAGCAACTATCGCGTCGAGTTTGTCCTTATCCATAACCCCATCGATCCCTTGTTCCTGCGTCATTAACTTGCTCTGGAGCAGAGCGATGCGATATGCACGGTCGTTGAGGTCGCCTTTTTCCTGTGCCTGAATAAAGATCTCCTGGCCAAAATACGGCAATTCCTTGCCGACGTTTTTATCGTTATACGCGATCAAATCCTTTAGAGATCGATTCGCTCCGCCGCGTCCCGCTAGGTATTTATTAAGATCCTCTTTGAATTCGTAAAGCAAAACGTCGTATTCGGCATCGCCAAAATTTTGGAGCTTAGGAAACGTCACGTCAACTAACGTCGCCCCTCCGTCCTTGAGAACTTGTAGCTGTGGCTCAATGATCTTGTCGACCTTGTCGTTCCGTCCAAAATACTGGCGTCCGACGCCGATCCGCATTCCCTTGAGCCCGTCTTTTTTCAAGTACATCGTATAATCTGAACGCTCCGCTTTCCCTTTCGCGGTCGTGATAGGGTCGGTTGGATCGTAGCTAACTAGCGCGCTGAGCAAAGCCGCCGCATCAGCAACGGTCCGGCACATCGGTCCGGCCGTATCCTGGCTGTGAGCGATCGGAATAATACCCGAACGCGACACGAGGCCAAGTGTCGGCTTGATACCAACGATCCCGCATGTCGCCGATGGACAAATGATCGAGCCATCCGTCTCAGTGCCGACCGCGATAGTCGCCAGACTGGCGGCGATCGCCGAGCCGGAGCCGGATGATGAGCCGCATGGATTTCGATCAAGAATATATGGATTATGCGTTTGTCCGCCGCGACCAGACCAGCCGCTCGACGATTTGGTTGAGCGAAAATTTGCCCATTCGCTAAGATTTGTTTTGGCAAGGATAACGGCACCCGCCTCGCGAAGCTGTTTTACTATAAAGGCGTCCTGTTTCGGCGTTGGAGCATCGAAAAGGGCCATGCTGCCGGCAGTTGTGTGCATCTTGTCGGCGGTATCGATATTGTCTTTTAGCAGGATCGAAATTCCATGCAGCGGACCGCGAACCTTGCCGGCTTTTCGTTCGGCGTCGCACTGGTCGGCGATCGACAGGGCGTCGGGATTAAGCTCGATGATCGAATTCAGCTTTTTATCAATATCGGCAATTCTGGCGAGATACCCCTCGGTGATCTTTCTCGCCGTTGTCTGGCCGGACGCCATCGCCGCCTGTAGCCCGGCAACGGTGGCTTCCTCCAAATTGGCGTCGGGTACGACGGCCGGTACAAGTTTCGTTCCAACTAGAACGGCAGCCCCGGCGGTAGCCGATGTTTTCAAGAATTCCCGTCGATCGATCATGACTTTCTCCTCACTTTTTTAGCCGAATTATAGCAGAAGTTTACCGTAATACCTGTCCAAATAAGCACCGTCATTAATTTCAGCTATACTTATTACAAATGGAACCTGGCAAAGCCGAGATCTCACCACCAAAGCTGATCACATCACTGCGCGGCTTCAACCTTTTACCGGCGATCGTCTTTTTGCCGACGAGGCGGCGGTGTGACGAAGCGGCTTCTGAGGTGGCCGCTGATAAATCCCAAAGAGCCGACGCCGAAAGGCAGATGCGGCGGCAGGAAATATTTGAGGAATTTGCCGCCGAATACCCGGAGATCAGGGACCATAAGCACGCCGCTTTGATCGTTCGATCCGGCGTCGCGGCTCATCACGCCGGACACATTCCGTCATGGAAACTGCTTATCGAAAAAATGATGTCGGGCGGCTTGCTCAACGCTCTGTTTGCCACATCGACGGTCGCCGCCGGGGTCGATTTCCCGGCTCGGACAGTGATCATTACCAATGCCGATACTCGCGGCAACGACGGTTGGCGGGCATTGACGGCAAGCGAACTCCAGCAAATGACCGGACGTGCCGGGCGGCGAGGGCGTGACAACGTCGGCTTTGTCGTACTTGCACCGGGGCAGTTTCAAAACCCAAAAAAGATCGCCGAACTTTTGAAGGCTCCGCCCGATCCGCTCGAAAGCCGTTTTCGTGCTACTTACACAAGCCTTTTGAATCTGCTCGACGCTTTTGGAAATTTCGAGCAAGTTCGCGAGATCGCGGAAAAGAGCTTTGCATTCCGCGAGAGCCGACGAGCCATGGCTAACAGCCGAAGTGCGGACGGAGCCGAGACCTTGAGCGACAGGATCTGGGAGCCCTTTGAGCGTCGGGCACGGGTACTCGATCATTTCGGTTATATAGATCTCGCCACCGAAAGCGCCACGACAAGCGGCAAATGGCTTGCTGATCTCCGCATCGACCGGCCGCTGCTCGTCGGCGAGGCATTGAAGCAAGGTGTCTTTGATAACCTAAAGTTGCCTGAGGCGGCAGGACTGATGGCCTCGGTCGCCTCGGACGCCGACCGCAGCTATGGCGAAATGCGGGCTTCGCGGGCGATGACGGACATACTCACCGATTTCGAAGATCTGGTCGTTAAAGTTTCAAATATCGAGTGGAAAAATGGCGTCGAACCCTCAGAGGAAATCAATTATTCCGCCGCCGCCGCCGCCGAGCGTTGGACTGCCGGCATGGCGTGGGACGAACTCGTCGACCGTACCCGCGCCGAAGAAGGCGATCTTGTCCGTTTGCTCTCACGCACCGGCGAAGCCCTACGCCAGCTCGCGAATCTTCGTGAATCTAACCCCGCCGCTGCCGCAATTGCGTCATCGGCATCCGACGCCATACTCCGCGAGCCCGTACGGTAGCTCACATCGGCATGATCATCTCATGCTGACTCAGACGCTCGTAAAATCCGCGATTGGCAAAAAACTTCATCACGGTCTCAAGCGATTTATCGATATTAATGACCTGAAGCGAGTATCCGTCAGCTGTTTCGGCCTGCATTTTTTGGACGAGCGTTGTTCCGACGCCCTGATTTCGAAGTCTCTTATCGACCGCGATCTGGGCGACACGGCCAAAATTGGCGGAAAAGGCAATGTAGCCGACACAGCTATCCTCGACAAACGCACCCAATATCCGTTTCATCGCTATGCTGCGCTTCACGGCCGCGATCGAGTTTTGCCAGGACGGTTTGCCATCCCAAAACGTAAATAATGATTCCCAATCCGGCTCGGTGATCTCACTTACCTCTACCGTTTGCTGCAAATCACGACCTATTTTGATCTCGCTATCGCATTGAAGCAGGGCTAATTCCCGAACGGCATGGAACCCCAGCTTTTCATATAGTCGAATCGCAACGTGATTGCTCGTTATCACTTCCAACAGGAATTGCTCGACACCCTCTGCCATAAAAACCGGCAGCATCATTTCAAACATCGCTTCGCTTATTCCCTGCCGCCTGAAAGACGGGATCACCCCCGTGCCCGCATCATAGACTGTCGATTTGCCTTCCCATTCGCCAAAGCCATTGAGCGAAAGGCCCACGAGCCTATCACCATCGATGCATCCGACCGTTCGTTCTAAGTCAACTGCATTCAAAATAATGTGGTTTCGGAATTGCGTTTCGGTCAAGACAAGAGGGAAAACGTAATCTGAAAACGCCTCGATAAACGTCTCGTAGAGCCGTGAAAAATAGTCGCCGTTGAGGAACAGGCAATGCCTGGAAGTGGTTTCGTTTCCGTTCTCCATTTGATAGAATTAGAATTTGATCCGGTGGCGTAAACTAGAAAATACGGTAAAGTTTAACAACAATGCAAGTTCTACTGGCAAATGAATAC
The DNA here is from genome assembly GCA_043749325.1 of Chloracidobacterium sp. GTDB lineage: Bacteria > Acidobacteriota > Blastocatellia > Pyrinomonadales > Pyrinomonadaceae > OLB17. The sequence continues at coordinate 9,357 of JAYVDQ010000532.1, forward strand.
GGGTTTTGTTTCGGAGTCGAACGCGCTGTCGATATGGTCGAGGAAGCGCTCCAGGACGGACAGAGCGTCAGGGCCCTCGGTCCGCTAATCCATAACGAGCAGGAAATGCAGCGTCTTGCTCACGAAGGCGTGACGACGATCAGCCAGCCGGTGCAGATAGGACGCAACGAAACTGCCGTCATTCGTGCCCACGGGGTGACGCCCGAGGTCCAACGAGAACTGGAAGAAAAAGCGGCAAAGGTCGTCGACGCGACCTGCCCGTTTGTCACCCGCGTACAAAAGCTTGCGGCCAGAGCGGCCGAGCAGGATCGTCATGTCGTGATCGTCGGCAGCCCCGATCACCCAGAGATGATCGGCGTCAAAGGTTATGCTCCGAATCATGCGTTTGTGATCCTCGACGAGACTGAGGTCGCCGGCTTGCCGCGGCTTCGTAATCCGCTGGTTGTTGCCCAAACAACCATCAAAGCCAAAACCTTTTTCGACACTGCTGAAGCCATTCGCTCCAAGACGGACGACGCCGTTCAGATCGTCAACACGATCTGCTCGGCGACCCGCGACCGTCAGGAAGCAGCCCGAGCTCTGGCCGGAATGGTCGACGCATTCTACATTATAGGCGGCCGTCATTCCTCAAACAGCGTCAAGCTGCTCGCCGTGTGTAAGGAGCAGTGTGAAAAAAGTTTTCTGATCGAAACCGGTGATGAGATCAACCCCGATGACCTCGCTCGTGTCGAAACCGTTGGCGTCACCGCCGGAGCCTCCACTCCAAACTGGCTGATCGAAAAAATTGTCAAACATCTGGAAGATATAGGCCGGCAACAGTCCACCGCCTTAAAACCCTAATTTCTAATTTTAATAACGGCCCCCGCCAAATGGATCGGCGTGCCGCCTCGCAGCGGAAGCCAATTGCTGCCGCTCGACGGCCAAGAGAAACGATCGGGCTAAAATTTTACCTGAATTCGCCTTTCAGATCTTGGGATAAATGGATGTTTATCAGCCGGCCATTCTCGTTATCGACAGGACGCCAAAAAACTGGGCGATGATTTTTCATCCCCGCCCAGTCCAAATGAGGTTAATTGACGCTACGCGTTATTCCCCCAGCGTTTGCTGGAGCGTGGCTAAGATCGCTTCCTGGATCTCGTTTTCGCCGATCCAGAAGACGCTATCCTGCCACGTCAATCCTAGGGCGGCGGTAGCCGGCTGACAGCTCACCGATACCACCGTTCCGGTACCGGCATGACCCGGATTTGAGTCGTAACCGGGGTCGGTTTTGATAACCACCATCTTTCGAACATC
>JAYVDQ010000533.1:0-2922 GCA_043749325.1 Chloracidobacterium sp.
GCTGTCCGACGTCCCGTTCCAAACAAACGACACGGGCGCCGAGTTTAACCAGCCCGGCAACGAGATTTGCTCCCACAAACCCGGTCCCGCCGGTAACAAATGTATGCCGATCCTGCCAAAATGAACTCATATAACTATTTTACATGCCGCCACGGAGCACTGTCGGCCCAAAGCTGGTTAAACTCGATGCTGTCCTTGTATGTATCCATGCATTTCCAAAAACCATCGTGCCGGTAAGCCATCAGCTCGCCCTGCTCCGCCAATTGCATAAGCGGTTCGCCCTCAAGCACCGAATTGTTGTCAAGATAGTCAAAAACGGAGCGCTCAAAGACAAAAAAGCCGCCGTTGACCCACTCTTTCAAGATCGGCTTTTCGCGAAAGTTTTCAACCTGCCCATCTGGACAGACATCGAGCAGTCCGAAATTTGAAACCGGATGAACGGCTGTCAGCGTCGCGATCTTGCCATGCGACCGGTGAAAGACAAGCAGTTTCTCAAGATCGACATCCGCGAGCCCGTCGCCGTAGGTTACGCAGAACGTATCCTCGCCATCAAGATATTTCTGCACCTTTTTTATTCGGCCGCCGGTATTGGTATCAAGTCCCGTATCGACAAGTTGGACCGCCATTTTCCCGGACCGCTGCTCAAAGTAGCCCCTGATCTCATCCGCCAAAAAACCCAGGCAGATGACAAAATCAGTAAGGCCAAAATGAGAGTAAAGCTTCAGTAGGTGCCAAATTATCGGCTCTTCGCCAATGCGAACCAGGGCTTTCGGAACGGATCTTCCGTGTTCGCCCAAACGCGTACCGCGGCCGCCGCATAAAATTATAGTCTTCATTCGCTAATGTTATTTCGTTCCCAGACTTTAGCGGTTTTGAGAAACACGCCGTAGGCCGTAAACATCGAGATTATCAAACCGCGGATACCGTCGCGAAACCCCTGTTTTAGAATAAATGTCCGTAAAAAAGCCCCAATAGGCCCGAAAAATATGGACGACGCCCCCGCTTTTCCGCCGTGCTCGACCTTATACTTCGCCGCCAGCGAAGCATATCGCTCCAGAACCCTGTGATGGTCGCTAAGATCACGTTTTGTGTAATGCAAAAGCTCGCCTGAAAGCGTGTCGACTTTTCCGTCCACGCGGGCCGTTTCGTGTGGTGAAACACCGTCCCAAAAGCTCGTCGACTTTCGGTACAAACGCATCTGGTAGTCGGGATACCAGCCGCAAAATCTTATCCAGCGTCCCAAATAGAACGTCTTTCGTGCCATACGAAATCCTTCCGCCAGGCCATCTGCATCCCGCATTCGAAGCTGAGAAATCGATTCTCGCAGCTCCGGCGTGACCCTCTCATCCGCGTCGATCCAAAATATCCAGTCGCCGGTCGTTTGTGCGTCGGCAAACTGATGCTTGTCCTTATACCCCTTAAATTCGTGCTGAAACACCTTGCCCGTAAATTTTTTCGCGACCTCGACCGTTCGATCCGTCGAACTCGAATCAACGATGACGATCTCGTCCGCCCACTCGAGCGATTCGCACAGTTCGGCGATATTCTCCTCTTCGTTATAAACAATAATACTCGCCGAGATCTTCACGGTATGAATTTTCGCAGACTTGCATGAAAACTAAAAGTGGCCGTCTATTCCGGGGCCTCTTTATCCCACTATCAAGCGGTTCACAATGAACCGGGTGCGGCGCCTGTAAAAAAATAAAAAAAAGTGCTAGATTAGCAGTGCTCAAGAAAAATATAAATCAATCGGGAATATACACCGGGCAAGCGCGGCGACCAAACGACCAGGTCAGGTGAAGGAATCTATTTTTTTGTAGATATTACTGGAAGGGTTATGCTTAAAAAGCTAGGTATTTTCAGCGTTGTAGTCACTATCGTTGCAATCGGACTCTTTTTTGTCTCACAAAGCACCGAAGCCGGTGAGACGGGTCTTACTCAGTCGCAAGCGGACGGTATTTCATCCGTTAATACGATTCGACCTGAGGACGATGCGAATGTATCGCCGTCCGAAGTTCGGCGCATGACTTTCGAGCGACTCAAGGCAGCGGCGGCCACAAGCGAAAACGGCATGACCCGTGCGATTGTTGGTCTCGACGCGAAGTTTACGCCAGTGGGCTATTTGAGTGCCCCTGAGGTGGAGCGTCAGAGCAATGGTATCAAAAATGCTCAAACCGACCTTATCGCCCGGCTCACATCAGGCCGCGTGAAAGTGGTTTACGAATATGAGTTCATGCCCTTTCTATTGGTGGATGCGGACGAGACGGGACTCAACCAACTTCAAAATGATGGTGCGGTTCTGACAATAGAGGAGGACACGTTGGCGGTGTCGCACCTTGCCCAAAGTTCGCCGCTTGTAAGCGCCCCGGCCGCATGGGCAGCGGGGTTTGACGGAAGAGGCTGGGAAATAGCTATTCTCGATACGGGCGTCAATAAACATCATGATTTCTTTGGCGTCGGGCCTCCGACCTCGATCGTTTCCGAAGCCTGCTATTCCAACGCCGACGGAACGGCGGGGGCCACATCGCTTTGTCCGGGAGGTGCCGTCTCATCGACCGTGCCGGATTCCGGCTTAAACTGTTCGGGATTCGAAGGATGTGAACACGGCACAGCCGTAGCGGGCATAGCCGGCGGAAACAACGGCACCAATAGCAGCGGCATTGGAAGGGGTGCCAATTTAATCGCCATACAAGTATTTCGCGCGTTTACGCCGGCGGGATGCGGCGGTGCGATCGCGGGTCCATGCACCCGTTCGGCGATATCCGATCAAGTCAAGGGTTTGGAACGGGTTTTATTCCTCACCACGCCCGCCGGTGGTTCGAGAAAGATCGCGGCCGTGAACATGAGCCTCGGCAATGCTCCCACTTTTTTTTCAAACGCTGACTGCGACGCCGCAAACGCCTCGAGAAAGGCGGCGATCGA
>JAYVDQ010000534.1:0-7183 GCA_043749325.1 Chloracidobacterium sp.
AAGTTGCGATCGAAACGCCAAATAATACGCCCGCGATCAAACTATGTTTTTTTATTTTTGAGATCAACATCAACTGGCACCTTAATCAAAAAATCGGCAAAAAGACCAAAGGGCACCGAGGCTGAGTGAAGATTCTTGATCTCAGCCCCGACATGCCCTCCGTTAAAGACAAATTAATGATCGGTCGAAGCCTTGACTTCAACTTTCTGATTGATGCCGCGGCTCACCAGCAACTTAACCTCGACGCGGCGATTCTGTTCGCGACCCTCTCTGGTCGAGTTGTCGGCAACTGCCTGTAGCTCGCCAAAGCCATACGAAGTGCTCATGCGACGCAGCGGAATATTGTGCGTCTCGATTAAGTAATCCTTGACGGCCTGTGCACGGCGTTCGCTAAGAACCTTGTTCGCCTTTTCATTACCGTCTGCCGAAGCAAATCCGGTTACCTCGATAACATAACCTTTTAATGTCGTAGAGGCGGCGGCCACCTGATCAAGCGAGGTTTTTGCTTCCGGCGAAAGGACTGCACTTCCAACTTTGAAATTGACGGTAGCCGTTGACTGGACTACATAATCATCCATGTCGGAGATGCGTTTATTTGTCGCATTAACACCGGCAACAGCGGCATCGGCAGTATCCTGAGCGGCCTTGGCTCCGCCTTTAGCGGCATTTGAGATGGCCATAAGCTCATCGATCTGGCCCGAAACGCGCTGAGCGTTCTGTTCGGCTGCGGTAATTCGTTCCTCAGCAGGTGTGACACGAGTGTCGATGGCCTGGGCCGTCTGCAAACTCGTCTTGTCGAATCGGACCTTGTTGACCGAAACGCTTCCGCTGCTATCGCCAACGCCTTCAAACTCCATATTCAAGCCGCGAACGATTGCCGTTACCGGGTATTTATCACCGCCAAAAAATCCGTTGTTCTTTATGCTCGCGCCCGGCACGACAATGATTTTGGTATCTACACCGACCGTATCGCGAACGATAAACGTGCTGTCGTTCTCCTTAGAGACGACCACCCCTTTGATCTTATATTTCTGGCCGGCGACGGCTGCTCGAAGCTGTGCTCCCTGAGCAAACAGGCTGACAGCCCCTATAGCAATCGTTAAAGCGATCGCGGAAATTTTCTTATACATAAATTACCTCCTTAAAGAAATGAATTTGTGAATTCCAGTGCAACTCAACACTTAGATAGACGCATTATCGATCCAGCGGGTTGTCGGCTAAAACCCTTAGCTAGTCTAATAGGGAATTTAAGACAGGATTGTCTTTCATCATACACTCAGCCTTTTTAACTAATGAAGTGCGACAAACCATCCGAAAGACCGATAAATACTCCTTGTGTCAAAAAGTAAATGGTGCGTGTTCGAGATATTGCTTCAAATACGCCAAAAATCTCTCCGCGTCCGCGCCGTGCACGATGCGATGATCGTATGTCAACGCAAAATAGGCCATCTGCCGAATAGCTATGTAATCATCGCCGTCGGGTGAGGTCAAAACCTTAGCGCGTTTTTCGATCGTGCCGACGCAGAGTATCGCAACCTGCGGCTGATTGATGATTGGCGTTCCAAAGAGGCCGCCGAAAACACCCGGATTCGTGATTGTAAATGTCCCGCCCTGCACTTCGTCCGGCTTCAGTTTTTTCGTGCGAGCGCGGTCGGCAAGGTCGTTTGCCGCCGTTGCGAGCTGCGAAAGAGAAAGCGTATCGGCGTTCCTTATTACGGGTACGATCAGGCCCCAATCGAGAGCCACGGCCATGCCGAGATTTATGTCGCCTTTGTAAATGATGTTGTCGCCCTCGACCTGCGAATTGACTATGCGAAATTCGCGTATCGCCGCCGTGACCGCCTGAAAAATGAACGGCATGAAGGTCAGCTTCGTGCCAAATTTCACTTGAAAATCCGCCTGATGTACGGTGCGAAATTTAGCGACATTTGTCATGTCGATCTCATAGACGCTCGTAACGTGGGCTGAGGTTTGCTTTGAAAACGTCATGTGCTCGGCGATCTTTTTACGCATCACGGACATTTTCTCGACGCGGTCCTCCGTCGTGGCGACAGTTTGCGCCGGAGTAAACGTAACGGGTTTTACCTGTGGTGATGCTACCGGAACGGTGGTCGAGGGAGCTCCTTTAACAAGTAAGTCTTGCGGGCGGAGGGCGGCTCCCGTCTCAATGAACGAGAGGATATCATGCTTTGTGACACGGCCGCTGATACCGCTGCCGGGAATTCGTGTAATGTCGACCCCGTGTTCTTTGGCGATATTTCTTACAAGTGGGCTGCTTTTTGTTCGGCGAAGACCGTCCAGTGTTGAGCTGCCATTAGATCCACCATTCGATGCTGACGCGGCAACCGTAACGGCCTGAACCGGCGGCGGCGCTGGCTTCGGAATTTCTGTTTCGGGAGCCGCGACGATCGGCTTCCTGTTGACTGCTGACTGCTGACTGCTAACAGAGCCCTCGACGCCGACAAGAGCGAGCACCGATCCGACCTCAACCGTTTCGCCTTCCTGAACATTTATTGAGAGCAGCGTTCCTGCGATCGGCGAGGGAACCTCAGCATCGACTTTATCCGTAGAAATTTCGAGGAGAGCTTCATCTTTTTCAATTTTGTCGCCAACCGATTTGAGCCATTTCGAGACGGTCCCCTCGGTGATCGACTCGCCCATTTGGGGCATTACTACTTCAGCGGCAGCAGCAGTAGCAGCCTTAGGCTCCGATTCTGTTTCTACTATTGCCGGTGCCACTGCTACTGCTACTGCTACTGGTTCTGCCGGTGCCGCTGCTACTTCCGCTGACACCTCGCCTTCTTCACCGATGACGGCGACGATTGTTCCGACCTCGACGGTCTCGCCTTCCTGAGCGCGGATCTCAAGCAGAATGCCCGCCCCCGGGCTCGGCACCTCGGCATCGACCTTGTCGGTCGATATCTCGAGGACGGCCTCATCCTTTTCGATGCGTTCACCCACTTGTTTCAGCCATTTGGAAACTGTGCCCTCGGTTATCGATTCGCCCATCTGGGGCATTACGACTTCAACGCTCATAAGATCTCCGTACAGAAAAACCAAGTATCAATTGAATAGAATACAAGAAAATCAGGCGTAAGAAAACAGCAGGTATTGCGGTGGAACTAACCCCCGATCAGCCGAGCGATGAAAAAGGCGACCGCGGCGGCGAGACTGCCGATAAAGCAGGTTTGAAAAGCGCTCTTAAGCGGCCTTGAGCCTGTAAATTGGCCCTTGACGTAGCCAAAAACAAAAAGGGCGACAACGGTGATCCCGACCGACCATTTCAGGGCTGTGAGGGCGTTTACCAGCAGGATGTATGGCATCAGGGGAATCAGGCCACCGAGTATATATGCTCCCCCGATGGTGGCTCCGCTCTGAATGGCGCGTTTTGGCTTAGGTTTTTCGAGTCCAAGCTCGAACCGCATCATAAAATCGGCGAAATCCTTTGGCCGGGCGGCGAGCGAATCGACGATGGGCCTGCTCTCGGCACGCGTCAGGCCATAAGTCTCCAGTATCTCGACCACCTCATCTTTTTCGTGGTCAAGCAAATGTTCGATCTCGTAGATCTCACGTTGGTATTCGCTCTCGTAATGCTCGGCGTCTGAACGCCCGGCAAGATAGCCGCCCAAACCCATCGCAATCGAACCAGCCACTATCTCGGCTAACCCGGCAGTCACGATAATCGCCGTTTTATCAATAGCGCCTGAAAGTCCGGCAGCAAGTGCAAAGGGCACGGTTAGGCCGTCGGCCATACCGATGACGACATCACGGACGATCTCGCCGGAGGTGAAATGCTTTTCGATATGCGGAGTCTGCGGCATGAAACTTCAGGCAAGACGTTACACGAAATGGCCTTAATTTGAAAGCAAAGACCCCCTCATAGCGTCCGCCGGCGAATGGTGGCAATTAGTGAATCAAATTGGTATAGGGTTCTCGGCAATGAGATAGGTTTTTCGTTACGCACGTTGACCCCACCAGTCTCGCGCCCGTCCTCGACGCTCTCGATCTCGCTCCAGAGTGCCGTTCGTTTTTTGTAATTAATTCCGTTTTCGTAAACCTTGACCACGCTCCGCCGCTGGACGATCCAACTAAAGAGCGTGACAATATAGATCACCAAAAAAGCCGACGCTAACAGAAAATAAAGTACATTTTCGCGAATATAGAACACGACCATCATCGCTAAAAAGAAAACAAACGAAAGGACGGCGATAAAAACCGCGCGTTGGATATGCTCTGGAGCTAACGCGTGAACAGCGATGAGCTTGCCGAGAGATTTGTTCGTTTGCGGCATCAGGCTTCGGCTGTGGTCGGATCGATGATGGTCCTGACCTCGGAGATCCGGTTGGCCGGAAATCCGCCCCGCGTCGCGTGTTCACGGATCATTTCTTCGTTTGGGGCGATATAGACACAGTAGATCTTGTCGTCCGTAACGTAGCTCTCGATCCATTGGATCTGCGGGCCAAGTTCTTTCAAAACTCCGCAGGATGTTTGCGAAACGGCCTGTAGAGCTTCGGCGGGCGAATTTCCAACTCCGGGTATTTCGCGTTCGATAACGTATTTAGGCATATTATGACCTCCTTCCTTCAATTTTGTCATCAAATAATACCAAAGGACAGGCGAGCAGATGTAATTTGCATCCAGTTGCTATAAAATATCGTTAAATCTTGCAATCGAAACTAAAATCCTTTTAGTACGTAGGAAAACAGATGAAAAAAATATCGCTTCTCTTCGCTTTAGTAGCTAGTTTTACGTTTACGCTCGCCGCCCAAACCGTGCTTACCGAGGCGGACTATGCCCGCGCGGAAAAGATGCTGGGCTACGGCACGGCCCCGCTCGTTGACCGCAATGGCGTTCGCCCGGTCTTTATGCCGGACGGACGTTTTTATTATCAGGCTCTGACCGCGACCGGCAGCGAATATGTATTAATCGACCCGTCAAACGGCGCTCGGAAAAACGCGCCGACGCTTGCGGAGCTTGGAGTTACGCCAAGTGCGGCTGGTGCTGGTTTTACGGGTCGTCGCGGCGTCGGGAACGAGGTCAGGTCGCCTGACGGTAAGCTCTCGGCTTATATCAAGGACTGGAATCTCTGGGTAAAAGACACGGCAACAAATAAGGAAACTCAGCTTACGACAGACGGCGTTAAGGATTTTGGCTATGCGACAAATAACGCCGGCTGGGTGCATAGCGATCGCCCGGTTATGCTTTGGTCGCCGGATTCGAAACGGATCGCGACATTTCAGCAGGACCAGAGAAATGTCAGCGATATGTACCTCGCATCGACCGAGGTCGGCGCTCCGAAGCTCGAAGCCTGGAAATATCCGCTACCGCGTGACAAGGAGATTGTCAAGATCAGCCGCGTTATCATCGATGTTGCGACTGCCAAGGTAACGCGTCTCAAAATGGCCCCGGACGACCACCGCAGCACATTGTGCGACGACATCTCGTGCGGTGGCAGCTTTGACGACAACGACTGGAGCCCGGATGGCACAAAGCTGGCGTTTGTTTCGAGTTCTCGTGACCACAAATCGGCCAAGTTCCGTATCGCCGACGCGGCCACGGGCGATGTCCGCGACGTATTTGAGGAAAAGGTCGCTACGCAATATGAATCGGGCCAGGGAGCGGTAAATTGGCGTTTTTTGCCCGCGACGAATGAAGCGATCTGGTACTCCGAACGCGACGACTGGGGCCATCTCTATATGTACAATACGACCACCGGCCAGCCGAAATGGCAGATCACAAAGGGCAACTTTGTTGTCACTCGCGTGACCAAGGTCGATCCGGCGGCAAAGGTCATTTTCTTTGAGGCAAACGGCCGTGAGCCCGGCGATCCATATTTCAGCCATTTTTACCGTATCGATTTTGACGGCAAAAATCTGAAGCTGCTCACGCCTGAGGATGGCAACCATGCAGTAACGGCTTCGCCCGACGGCAAATATTTTGTTGATAACTACTCAAAGCCCGATGTTCCGGTGACGGCTGTGCTTCGCGATGTCAAAGGCAATAAGATCGCCGATCTCGAAAAGGGAGATGTCACGCGGCTTGCCGCGACCGGCTGGAAACCGGCAACGCCGATTACCGTTAAATCGCGTGACGGCAAATGGGACTTGTATGGCGTGATGTTCACGCCGTCAAATCTCGATCCGAACAAAAAATATCCGGTCGTAAATTATATTTATCCGGGACCGCAGGGCGGTGGCGTCGGCAGCCGAAGCTTTAGCGCTTCGCGTGGCCCCGATCACAATGCGTTGGCGGAACTTGGCTTTATCGTTGTCGTGATCGACGGCACCTGTAACCCGGACCGTTCGAAATCGTTTCACGACGCCTGTTATGGCAATATGGCCGACAACACGCTTGAGGACCAAATCTCGGGCCTCAAGCAGCTTGCTCAGAAATATCCGTACATGGATCTGACGCGTGTTGGCATTTGGGGACACTCGGGCGGTGGATTTGCGACGGCGTCGGCGATGTTCAGGTATCCCGACTTTTATAAGGTTGGCATCTCGGAATCGGGCAACCACGACAACCGCGTTTACGAGGACGACTGGGGCGAACGCTACATCGGCTTGATAAACGGTGATAATTACGAAAAACAGGCTAACCAGGTGTATGCCAAAAATCTCAAAGGCCACCTGCTGCTCGCACACGGCACAATGGACGACAACGTCCCGCCATACAACACGCTGCTTGTTGTTCAGGAGCTTATCAAGGCGAATAAGGATTTTGATCTGATCATGATCCCGAATGCCCGTCACGGCTACGGCACGGCGAGCAACTACATGATGCGCCGGCGTTGGGATTATTTTGTGCGGTATCTGATGGGAGCAACACCGCCCAGCAACTACGAACTGAAGCCGAAGACCGATCCGCGAACTGCTCGGTAAACTAATCAGGAAATTTTAACAGGGATGAAGGAGATAAAAGGGATAACGTGATTTCATCCCCTTTATCTCCTTCATCGTGTTTCCTGCTGGGTGATTTAATCTCTCAATTCCTGCGTGTCATCCTCGCTCTCGTCAAAAAGGGACCTGATCGGCGGATGCGGCGGCGGGAGCGATGCTTGGTGCTCGGCACGGTCTTTTTCGAGGCGGTCGACGGCGTCGCGGGCGCGTTCGAAATCCTCACGTTCGATCTTAAGCGTGATCTTGCCTTCGCTATTTGGTATTTTCGTGAGGGCGGTAAACGA
>JAYVDQ010000535.1:0-2313 GCA_043749325.1 Chloracidobacterium sp.
GGATAGCTTGAGAAAAGCTGCATAAAAACGCAGAGGGTGAAACAATTTCTTGCCTCACCCTCGCGCCCGCCGGTCGAAACGACGGGGAATATGTATTTAGATTAGCTAAATCATCCACAGTTCACGTCGCGTATCTTGCCGTCACTTTCGTTTCGATGGTCAGCGGAGTTCCGGACTCAAACGACGTTTCTTTCTTTCCAACCGTTTAGAGAATGTTGACGGCACGGGCCGCCAGCAAGGCAAGAACGGTAAGAGAGATCAGGGATTGGATCATCATCAGGACCTTTGCCCAACGCGTAAGCACGGGAACGTCGGTCGGCGAGAAGGCGGTGCTTGTATTAAACGCCAAGAAGAGATAGTCGACAAAATTCGGGGTCCAGTAGGCCGGGTTCCCGGCGACCTTGGCGTCCGGGGGCAACGTCATCTGCGGAAAAAGGAAAGCGCCTTCGTCGTGTCCCTTTCGCCGGTCACGGCGATGGGGACCGCCCGCATCCAGCCGCCAATACCATAGAGCAAAGACGAGAACGTTCGTCGCCCAGAGCACGGTTGCGGACAAAAGTAGTTCCGTGGGGGCTTCGCGATGCTGCGGAAGACCGGAGATCAGAAGGACGACCGACGCGATCATGCCGAGCGTCACGACAGCTATGACCCCAAAGCCGAACGCCCGATTAAGGCGTTCGTGGCGACGAAAATGGGTCACCACCGTCGGGATGAGCAATAGGACGACGAACACGAGGAAGGCCCATCGAGGACCGACGATAAGATGCGCCGGCAGAGCCGTGTAAAGACCTCCGACGGCGAGGACGACAAGCCAGGCAAGCCATCGAGGCTCAGGATTCCATCGGTCCGCTTCGGCTGTATTCTTAGTCGACATAACTACGCAGAAAACAATTCGATATCTCCGGGCTTGCGCAGCATTTTGTTAACCTCATCGATATGCATCTCCTCGCTGGAGATCATTTCGCGGGCGTATTCCTCAAGCAGGATGGAAGTGCCCTCGGCTAGCTTTAGCAAGTCATAGTAGGCCCCGACGCCGAGCTTCTCGTGTTCGAGACTTTCGCGAAGGATGTCGCCGATATCGTGCTTGTGAGTCTCCAGGAGAGGGCCGATCTTGAGCGAAGGGTGGCCGCCTATCAGGGTAACAAGCTCGCCGGCGCGATGCGCATGGGCGAGAGATTCGTCAGCGTTGCCCTTTAGCCAACTGACGATAGGAATGCGATTGTAGCCGAATACCATCAGCGAATAATGCGTGTAGCGCACAACGCCCGCAAGCTCGATCTCCATGATCCGGTTTAGTATCTCGATCGCTTCGTTGGTAAATTTGTTGTCGTCCATGCTTTTCCTCCTATGTTAACAAGGCATCATCGTATATTTTCTCTTTTAGAGCGTCGAGGCCCTCCTTGGCGATTATCGGCACCCTAATTAGAGCGGCAATTGGATCGGACCACCACCAGCCGAAGACAGCATTCAGGTTCAATCCGCCCAAAAGAATTGCCGAGAGATAGGCACAAAGGTCCGTTTGCCGCGATCGGCGTTCATCGCGTTGCTGTTAAGCTCGGCGGCGGCCTATCGCTTTTGACGCGCGAGAAACGGCAGTACGACACGAGATAGTGAGGCGATTGCGATACCGATGCAATCTGATTATACAAGCTTACACCGACACGGGTAGGCCGGGTCACCTGATTCTACTTGTAGAGTGGTATGTTCGATACCGAAGTTGTCGTGCAATTCTTTCGCGATTTTTGCAATTAAAGCGTCGTCGCAAACTGACCGATCCAAAACAACGTGTGCAGTTAACGCCGCTTCGGTCGTACTCATCCCCCAGATATGCAGGTCGTGAACGTCGCTGCATGTTGGAAGCGTTGCGAGATACGCCTTGACGCGTCCGATATCGATGCCCTCAGGAACTTTGTCGAGGACGAGATTGACGGAGTCGCGAAGCAGGCCCCAGGTGCTCCATGTGATTAAAATTGCAATGACAATTCCGACTATAGGATCGAGCCGCAGCCACCCGGTATAAAGAATGATAACCCCTGCAAGCACGACGCCGAGTGCGACCAAAGCATCCGACGCGAGATGAACAAATGCTCCGCGAATGTTGAGATCGCCTTTGCTTCCGGACATAAACAGCAAAGCAGTCCCACCGTTTATCGCGATCCCAACTGCGGCGACCCAAATGACCGTCGTCTCATCGACAACATCGGGGTTCTTAAGCCTTCCGAACGCTTCCCAAGCAATTGCTCCGACACCGATCAGTAACACCGCCGCGTTAATCAGGGCCGCAAGAATTGACGAACGGCGAAAGCCGTAGGT
>JAYVDQ010000536.1:0-7051 GCA_043749325.1 Chloracidobacterium sp.
GAGGAACTGAAAGGCGTTCCATTCTCGACCAAAGATGACCTCTCGCAACCGTTTCAACCCGGTTCGATCAAGTTTGAGCTGACCGAGCGAGGTGCGGTGTTCGATATTTGGCGGGGAAGTATGGAACGATCGGGTTTGCGGTTGACGATCGAGCTTCGGGCCTTTCACGACGGTTTTCTGGATTTAAACTCTGAATTGAAAAACCTGAACGCAGCTAAAACCAACGATGTTTATGCGGCGGTCGTGACGCGTTGGCAACAACAGACATTCGTTGACCGCTCTGTCTGTTATGACAATAGGATTTCGGTGCTGAAAGACAATGATTGGACAAGTTTTCGTGTCGGAGAAAGCCGGAATTGGTACGTACAGCGAGGCGTTGACTGGTTAAAGACTAATTTTCAGGGAAACATGTCTGCCACTTGGCTCAACGATTTTTCCGAATCGTTTACCGTTCATCAGGATTCGACAGCCAAACATCCGGCTCGATGGGTCGGGGCTAACATACCGCAGATCGGGTTTGAGGCACAGACCAAAGACAATGATGTGTTTGTGTTGACGGAAATCGCGCGCTCGAACCTGAAATCCTATGCGGAACGGTTAGAGGACAACCGTTTGATGGACCGGGGCGAGGGCGTATCGTTCAAGTCGCGACTCGTTTTCAGCAAACCGGCTCAATCGGATCAGAAAGCCGACGATGCCTTTGTCGCATACACATCATACGCCGAACAAACAAAGGGAAGCGATGCGATCAAATATTCGATAGGCGTTCCATACACACGCTTTGGCACAAATTATTTTCCCTACTCAACCTTAGGCGAAAACTTCGACATCAAAAAATTGCCCGGCATGGACAGAGATTCCTATTGGCCCGCCGCCGCCGACACCGTGAATAAATGGCAATTATTCGCCGATGACATCCGCCGCGATCTGCGGATCGCAAAGACCTTGGGTTTCGAACTGATACGCCTGCATCACCTCGAACTCATCAGCGGTATCGAAAAGCAAAAGCGGTTTGAATATCTAGATTTTTTTCTGGGCGAAATCCGTCGCTTGAAACTGAAAGTGTTGATCGACGCACGTATGTCGGCAGAGGATACGGCGGAAATTGTAAAACGTTATCGAGACGTGATCGACGGCGTCGAGGTCGATAACGAAGTTCTGATCTTCGGGATCAACGATGACGCACCGGACTATTGGCGGCGAGTGTATGCGGCGGTCAAGGCGGTCGCGCCGGAGATACCGGTCCATCTGACGGCCCACACAAATACGGGAGCTTTTAGCCGCCTGCAAAAGCTGGGTGTGCCGTTTGATAAGATCGGACAGCATGCTTATGCCGACGGACTAGATTCGCAGGCTGATATGCGCGGATTTGCACTTGCGGCGTCGAGTTACGGGCGAAGGGTGGAAAAAGAGCCCATCATTACTGAGTGGAACTGGCGTTTCCTAACCCGAATGACGGAGGACGACCGAGCCAAGGTTTACTCGCCAATTTTTGACAATGTGTTAAAAACACGCTCGATGCCGACGATGTTTCAGTTTCAATTTAACGAGAATCTGGCTATGAACCCTGCCGTATTGAAGGGAATTCGCCATTATGAGCAACTCTGGCTGAGCCGCCGGCCAAAACCGGAGGCGTTTGTATTGTCCGATCTGATAAAAAAATACGCAGCACCTACACATCCGGATAAACTGATCGACATCGGCCACGTGGTCGTCGAGCTTAATACAAACGGCAAAGGTATCGCCAGATTTCAGATCACAAATACAAGTAAACGGGAACTAGAACTGCACCTGTCGGTCGAAAGGTCCGCTAATCTCGGGGTCCAGTCTCAGAGTGACTTGCGTTTTACGCTCAAACCAAATCAGGGTAAAACGGTTGATGTGGCTATACAGGCGCTTTCAACTGACGATTCGCCAGAGCCGCTGCCCGGCTTTTATCATTTATTTTTGCGTGTTGACGGGCCTGACGGGCTTTTGCGCTATGGTTGGGCCGAGGCACGGCTCGCGGGCCAACCTAAAATCGATGCGGCGGAAAAGACGAGCGTGTCGTATGGCGCCAACACCTTTGCGTTTGTCCTCGATCGCCCGCTGGCGGTTGTTTATGGCGATAAGGCCCCCATCCAAGATGTCGAAACCGCCTATGCCGTCGTTAACGCCTTGGAAAGCGCTATCGGACGTCCGGTTAACCTTTACGAGCTAAAAGATCTGCCAAAGGAAGGGCCAAAAAATCTTATTCTAATCGGAACGGCGAAAACCAATCAGTTGATAAAACAAGCATCGGGGATGATCCCCGCGAACCTAATGCAAGCAAAGCGATTTGTCGCCAGCGTTGCCGATGATAAAAAAAATGAATGGCTGATCCTCAGCGGCTCGGATAATCTGGAGGCAGAGCGGGCAGCTATGGACTGGACGATCCGATTTTGGAAATACGCAAAAGACTCGGCCGCACGGCGAATCGGCTTAGTTGAAAAAAATCTGCCGCTCGGGGTTGATCCGCAGGCACTGCCGTAAAGACTGGTATGAAACGTTTAATTTTCATTGCCCTTCTCGTCTTGCTCGGATCAACGGTGCGTGCAAATGGACAGGATTTTATTCCACTTTGGGAAAAGGGCAAAATGCCCAATTCCAAGGGACTGGAACTAAAGGACGACATCCACGACGAGCGCGTTTATCAGATCGGGACGCCCGGATTTTATGCCTTTTTCCCATCGCGGCAGGAGAATAAAGGAGCGGCAGTTTTGATCTGTCCGGGCGGCGGTTTCGAACGCCTCGCGTATCAGATCTCAGGTACTCAGTTGGCAAAATGGTTTAATACGATGGGCGTCAGCGCCTTTGTTTTGAATTACCGTTTACCGAATTCCCCGGATCTAAAAGAGCGTGCGATCGGTCCGCTGCAGGACGCGGAGCGAGCCATGCGAGTCATTCGCTCAAATGCGGACAAGTGGCAGATAAGGACGGACAAAATTGGTGTTCTTGGCACGTCAGCCGGCGGACATCTCGCGGCAATTTTAGGCGTTACAACGGACGATGCTGCTAAGATGGGTGATGAACTGGACAAACTACCGTTTCAGCCCAATTTTATGATCCTGGTTTCGCCCGTCATCACCATGGAAGGAGAATATGGACACGCGACCACGCGGAAAAACCTTTTAGGCGAAAACCCGTCGCGGGAGATGATAGAGAAATATTCGTTGGAAAAACAAGTGACGGCGGTAGCGGGTCCCGCCTTTATAGTTCACGCGGCTGACGATAAGGTTGTCAATCCGCGTAACAGCCTGATGTTCTATAATGCGCTTTTGGACAAGAATATCCCGGCAAGCCTGCATATATTTCCAAACGGCGGGCATGCGATCGCATTGCGAAACAATCCCGGGTCAACCGAAACATGGACAACGCTCTGCGAGATGTGGCTGGTCGAAATGGGTTTTATCTCACAAGTTAAAAAGTAATGAAGATAACGGATATAAAAGCGACGACAGTTACCGTTCCTCTCGAAGCGCCGCTTCGCCATGCGAACGGATGTCATTGGGGACGCTTTGTGCGCACTATCGTCGAGGTCGAAACCGACGAGGGCATTACGGGCCTCGGCGAGATGGGCGGCGGCGGCGGATCGGCCGAAGCTGCTTTCGTCGCGATGAAAGCATACATGGTCGGTCGCGATCCCGCGAATCTAGAAGAGATGCGCTTTCTGATCGCCAACCCGACGGCATCGCTTTACAACAATCGAACCCAAATTCTGGCCGCCCTGGAATTCGCCTGCCTCGACATTCTGGGACAGAAATGGGGTGTTCCGGTTTATGAAATTTTGGGTGGGAAACTGCAAACGCACATCCCATTTGCGTCCTATCTTTTCTTTCGTTATCCAAACCCGAAAACAGGCGAGGGCGAAATTAGGACAATCGAACAACTCGTCGCTCACGCAAAAGATCTGAAAGAAAAGCACGGTTTTACATCTCACAAATTAAAAGGCGGTGTTTTCGCGCCGGAATACGAACTTGAGTGTTATAGAGCGATTGCCGACGCACTGCCGGGTGACAGTTTCCGCTTTGATCCAAACGCCGTTTGGTCCACCGAGCAGGCGATCTGGTTCGGGCAGCAGATCGAAGATATAAAAAATGACTACCTCGAGGATCCTGTTTACGGCCTGAACGGAATGCGGCGGACACGGGAAAAGGTACGAATGCCGCTGGCGACAAATACTGTCGTCGTCGGCTTTGAGCAGCTCGCCGCGAATATTCTTAATACAGCGGTCGATGTTATCTTGCTCGATACGACTTTTTGGGGAGGCATCCGGCCGTGCGTAAAGGCCGCAGGGATCTGCGAAGCATTTCAAATGGGCGTGGCCGTTCATTCGTCCGGCGAACTGGGAATTCAGTTAGCGACCATGCTCCACCTCGGAGCGGTGATCCCGAATTTGAGTTTTGCGGCGGACGCACATTATCACCATTTGACCGACGACATCATTGAGGGCGGCAAATTCAAATATGAAAACGGGGCGATCAAGGTTCCGAGGGCACCGGGCCTCGGAGTAAAACTCAACCGCGACAAGCTTGCCGAATACAGCGAGTTATACAAACGTCTCGGATCTTATCCCTACGATCAGGACCCGCTGCGGTCGGGGTGGACACCGACAATACCTAACAACCGCTGGGCGGACCCGGCTGATGACAGAAACCCTAAAATTCCGTATTAACGCAACAGAAGGTTTATTAACAGATGAACGACTTTACGGTAACGCAATTAGAAGATCGGACAGATGTGAACGGGGCGGGCATTTTGTCCAACTTGCGTGATCTACGCCGGCACGTTGGCGAAGCAGTATCGGCCGCGCCGGTTATCGATCTGCACACCCACTTGTTTGCTCCTCAGTTTGGCGGGCTTAGTTTGTCCGGGATCGACGAGCTGTTGAATTATCACTACCTGATCGCCGAGTTATTTCGCTATTCCGATGTCTCGCCAACGGATTTTTGGCGGTTGGAAAAACGGAGTCAGGCCGATTTGATATGGCGGACACTATTTGTCGAAAATACGCCTTTGTCTGAGGCGACGAGGGGCGTAATTGCCGTTTTGTTGGCGTTTGGCCTGGATACGCGGGCCCAGGATCTGCGTGAGGCCCGCGACTTTTTCGCATCGCAAGAGTCGGGAAAATATCTGGAAACCGTTCTTTCGATCTCGGGCGTCAGCGACATAGTGATGACCAATGACCCGCTCGATGAGGCCGAAATGGAAGTTTGGAACAGCGGCAAAGAAATCGATGCACGTTTTCACGCCGCGCTCCGACTTGACCGGATGTTGAACGGCTGGACGGAAGCCGCGCCGCTTATGAGCATACAAGGTTATAAGGTTTCGGAAGATCTGGACGACGAAACGATCAATGAAACTCGCAGGTTTTTGGATGATTGCATCGCAAAAATGAAACCTCTTTATTTGGGAGTTTCACTCCCCGACGATTTCGCCTATCCGGAAGACAGCCACCGGGGAAAGCTGATAAAAGAAGCAATTTTGCCAACTTGCCGTGAGCATGGCCTTTCGCTCGCCCTGATGATCGGAGTTCGGCGCCGTGTCAACCCGGCTTTGAAACTTGCGGGCGATGGTGTCGGCCGGGCCGATGTTTCGACGCTCGCGCGAATCTGCGAGGAAAATCCGGATGTGAGATTTTTATCGACATTTCTTTCGCGTGAGAATCAGCACGAGTTATGCGTCGCTGCGAGAAAATTCTCCAATCTTATGCCATTTGGCTGCTGGTGGTTTTTGAATAACACGTCGATCATTGCCGAGATCACGCGCGAACGTTTTGAGATGCTCGGCACGAGCTTTATCCCACAACACTCTGACGCTCGGATCCTCGACCAGCTGATATACAAATGGGGCAACTCGCGGGATGCGATCGCAGATGCTCTTTTTGAGTCTTATGCAGCTCTCTGCAGTGACGGCCGGCAGGTGACGCGTGGGGAGATCGAGCGAGATGTGGCGAAACTCCTTTCGGGTAATTTCAGAAATTGGGTCGGGATCGCCTAAACATGAGTCAGGCCGAAAACATTACCGATCTGTCGGGTCGGACAGCCGTTGTTATCGGCGGCACCTCCGGACTGGGGCGAGCGATCGCCGTCGCCCTTGCTCGCTCGGGAGCAGATGTCGTCGCGACCGGCAGACGCGATGATCTGGTGGGCGAGGTGGGCGATGAGATCGAGAGCATCGGACGTAAAACGTTGCGGCAAACAGCCGATGTATCGGATCGGGAATCGATCGATGCTTTGAAAAATATGGTGGTCAAAGAGTTTGGCGGCGTCGATATTTTGGTCAATGCCGCGGGGCGGACATCGCGAAGCCCAACCAGCGAGGTCACAGAGCTGGATTGGACCGCAGTTTTTGACACAAATCTAACGGGGATTTTGCGTTCGTGTCAGTCATTTTATAGCCAGCTGATGCAATCGGGACGGGGTAAGATCGTCAACGTCGCGTCGTTGGCTTCATTTGTCGCGTTTCACCAAGTTGCCGCTTACGGAGCTTCGAAAGCCGGTGTTTTGGCACTAACGCGGAGTCTGGGTTCGGAATGGGCAAAGGACGGAGTCAATGTAAACGCGCTTGTTCCGGGCGTATTTCCGACCGAATTGAACCGCGATCTTTTGAACGGAACCGAACGAGGCCGCGAAATATTTATGCGCACGCCGATGAAACGTTTTGGCAAGACCCAGGAATTGACCGGAGCGGCTGTCTTCCTGGCGTCGGATGCGGCGTCATTCATCACGGGACAGACCATCGTCGTGGACGGCGGCTATCTCGCGTCGGGCGTGAATTCTTAGGAAGAGAAAACGAGATATGAAACCACAGATAAATCGGATTCATAGAGATTTATATTTATAGAAGATAAAAACGCTTAAATTTATCTTGCGCCATCGGACGGTCGAGCAAGGTACCTTACATATACAGAACTCGATATGCTGTCAAAGATATCTAGCCAATCACGAAATAGCCTGATTTTAATTCAAACTAATGAGGAGATAAATGTATGAATAACAACTTTCGTCAAAACGCGATCCGTTTTGCCTTT
>JAYVDQ010000537.1:0-5084 GCA_043749325.1 Chloracidobacterium sp.
GCGCGGTCGAGCCATCGGCCAGCCGCCCCTGTTTCTGCAACGCAATTTTTAATTTCATAACTTATAAATGACAAAACGACGCCCTCGATACTTTTTCAAGTTTCGCGGCGGTTGTATAAAAACTAATTTTCGAGTTTATTAAAAACGAGATCAGTCAACGCGCGAATGGGCCGCGTGATGGTGGTGGAGATGATGGATGTGTAAAGCAATTCTGCTCATCGTTTTTACTATTAAAAGCATAATCGAAACAAGATTGCAAGGAAGCCGTGAAAAGGTCGTGTGATAAAATCTCAATAATCTTATGGACGATCACAGTGAAGACAAAGTATTACAGGAATTTGGCAAGCGCATCCAGCGTTGCTACGGCTGCTTTATCGCATATCATCTCAAGGACATGTTCCTCGGCGAGGATGTCACATTTTTCTGCGACTATTGTAAGGACGAGACAATGTTCCATTTCAACGAATTCTCAAAATTGCTCGACATCGCAAAATTGAATGAAGTCGCGGGCGAGCATCATCATTGACCGTTTTCCATCTTTTCGGTGTTTTCCCGGTAAAATCAATTTGTGGCTGAAATTAGTAAGAAAGATAAGCCGACATTAACTGGTCTGGCGCGGAGGCTCGGGCAATTGCCCAGCGATAAAAGACGTGCCGCCCTGGAGATCAGCGCGGCTCTTGCCGGCGTGTCTTTGCGGGTCAGCCGTGAATTTGTCGAGGCCGTGCCAAAGGCGGCCAAGATCCTCTCTGCCGACGACCTGCGGCATTGGGGCGAATTCGGCCGTCGCCTCGCGATGGGTAATGCGGAGACAGGCGTCAAATTTTTCGCCGAGGGTGTCGAAGGGCTGAAAAAGATCCCAAAGGACGCACGGGCCGCTGTTTTTCAGGTGTGCTCGCGGCAGTTGGTGCTGTCGAGCTCGATCGCTCTTGAAACATTTCATCTGATACCCGGTATTGCCGCCGGGATAAACGATAAAAAGCTACTTTCGGACATACTCAATCTCGCTGTCGAGATCGCGCAGCGTTCCGCCAAGCATAGCTCCGATTTTCTCGAACACACCCCGGCGGTCGGTAAAGCTCTCGCCCGATTTGAGGGAGAGGCCGACGCTGTGGCCGAGGCCGTGCTTGCCCTCGCATCCAATTTCGCCAACCGTACGGGCGGCCTGACGGCCGAATTGTGGCAAAATCTGCCGGAATCGCTTGCCGGCATTTCTGCCGGAAACGCATCGCTTTTAATGAAGCGCTCCGGTGAGTTTCTCGAATTCGGGGGCAGCGTGACGCTGCATTTTGTCGCGTCGGGCAGCAAGGTTTTGGAATTGGACGAAGGAGCGTTTGATGATTGGTGCGCGGTTTCGAGGGAGATCGCCCGGCACGGCAACGCAATTTTGATCGCGTTTTTGAGGGCGACTCCGAAATTCTTTGCTCAGCTTGCTGGCAAGAAAAAACGAATACACACGGATGCAATTCGCCGCGTGCTCCAGCTAACGGGAAAGATCGCCAGGGCCGACGCCGAGAGTGCTCTCGCGGCGTTCAAATCGAGCGCCTCGGCTCTCAATAAGGTGTCGATCGAGCAGTTCGAAGAATGGGTTGAGAATGGCATTCGGACGCGTGAAACCGATTCGGCAAAGGCCCGCCGCAGCTATTTTGCCCTCGAAACACGAGAGTCTAACGAGCGCCTACAGGAAACGCGTCTCGGCCTGCCGCTCGAAAAGATCCAGACCGTCCTGCGAATGTACGTCGAAGCTCTCACGGGCAAGGAAGTCGAAATAGCGCCGCTCTCGGCCATCCCGCAAGAAACACGGATCGGCGACGGAAAGACGATCTACCTGCCGTCATCGGTTGCGGAGTTTGACGACGGCGAAATGGATTTCCGGCTGTACAAGGTTCTTGCCGCCCATGGTGCCGGGCAGATCGAATTCGGCACGTTTGACCGCGACACTGCTGGGCTGAAGGCCGCTTTTACAGAGCTTTCCGAGATATATTCGGCCTCGGCTACCGAAAGGGACGCTTTTTCTCTCGCCGGATATATCGAGGACGTGCAAACGGGAGAAAGAGCCTTGAGCGACGACGAGACCCGTGCCGAGGTTAAGCTCCGCACAAAAAAATTGCCAAAGGATTCGGACTACCGCGCGGTGTTGAGTGCGTTTCCCGAGCCGCGTCTGGCGCGAAAGATATTCGGGACGATGGAAAATGCCCGGATCGATAACCGCTTGCGGTCAACCTACCGCGGATTGTGTAAGGACCTCGATCTGATGCAGAAATTCTTGCGTTCGAACCGGCCGTATATTTTCGATCTGCCGATGTATCAGGTGCCGTTCGAACTGCTGTTTCAGATCACGCTCTGCGGCGGTGCGACCGACGACGCCCGGCAGTTTTACGGACAGATAGTTTCAGAAATCGAAACGATCGTTGAAAAATACCTTGACGCTGGGACGCGGAGACGCTGGGACGCTGAGGTCGGAACTGATGAACATCCGGTCGCTGCGTCGCTGCGTCCCTCCATGACCGCGTCTCAACCGACCGTCGCCGATGCCCTGATGGCGACAAGCCGCGTTTACACGCTCTTTCAAAATATCTCGCCCGATCAAACCCAGGAGGCCGAATCGGACGACACGGAAGAAAAGTCCGAATTTGCCTATGACGATAAGGACGCCGCCGAATCCGTCACCGAGGACCAGGTAAAACGCGAACAACAGAAACAGGCGCAGGACATCCGAGACCTGTTCAATGCCTGGAATAGCCTCGACGACGAGGGCGAGCCAGACGACCTACAGGGGGCTGAGGCATGGTCGCAGAGCGAAATGCCTGAGCAGGCTCTCGAAGCGGACGATATTGCATTTGCCTATGATGAGTGGGACCGCGAATTGAACGATTACCGCGTCGGATGGAGCCGCGTGATCGAGAAAAAGGTCAAGCAGGGCGACCGAAACTTTGTCGAATTGACCCGCTCGCGTTACCGAGGCGTAATATCATCGATCCGGCATCAATTTCAGTTAATGAAGCCGGAAAATCTAACTCGCATCAACCGTGAGATAGATGGAGAAGACTACGATCTCAACGCTCTCGTGGATTTCGTCGTTGACCGCAAAGCCGACGGCCAGCAGTCGGAGAATATATACACCAAGCGGCTACGTAAACAACGTGACGTCGCCGTATCGATCCTGCTCGATCAATCGTCGTCTACCGCGCGAACGATCACCCGAAATCCGCTCCAGCCATACACGCACCCCGGCCGGAGAATCATCGAGATCGAAAAAGAAGGCCTCGTCCTGATGAGCGAGGCCCTCGAGGCCGTCGGCGATGTCTATTCGATCAACGGCTTTACGAGCGAGGGCCGCCGAAACGTGAAATTTTACGTCGTCAAGGATTTTGCCGAGAAATACTCAGCCGATATCGAGCGGCGCATCGGCGGCATCACGTTTCAAAACAACACGCGTCTCGGCGCCGCGATCCGCCACGCATCCGCCAAATTGCTAAAGCAGGAAGCCCGAACAAAACTGCTCATAATCCTGACCGACGGCCGTCCTTACGATCACGATTACGGGGATGCCCGCTATGCCCGCGAAGACGTTCGCGAGGCGTTGACCGAAACCAAGACGCTCGGCGTCACGCCATTTTGCATCACCATCGACCGCGAATCGGAGGCCGAATTAAAGGACCTCTACGGCGATGTCGGCTACACGATAATCGACGATGTGCTCTCGCTGCCTGAGCGGATGCCGAATATCTATCGGAAATTAACGAGCTAAAATATGGCAAATTTAGAAACGGTTTTCCTCTTCGACGTTGATAATACGCTGCTCGACAACGACCGTGTGACAGCCGATCTTCGCCGGTTTTTGGATAAAGAGGTCGGCTCCAAGCGAAGCGGCACCTATTGGGAGATATTCGAAGAGTTGCGGAACGAACTTGGCTACGCCGACTATTTGGGAGCTTTGCAGCGATACCGGCTTGAGCACCCTTACGACTCGCACGTGCTCGCCGTTTCGACCTACTTGATCAACTACCCGTTCGCGAACCGCCTGTTCCCCAATTCGCTCGACGTTATCGAAAAATGCAGTCAGCTTGGAACGGTCGTGATCCTCACGGATGGCGATGTCGTTTTTCAGCCGCGTAAGATCGAGCGGTCTGGGCTGTTTGAGGCTGTCAGCGGAAATATCCTTATCTACGTTCACAAAGAAAATGAGCTCGCCGATGTCGAGGGCCGTTATCCCGCTGAGCGATATGTCCTGGTCGATGACAAGATCCGAATTCTGTCGGCGATAAAAGATATCTGGCGTGATCGCGTAACTACTGTCTTCCCGCGTCAGGGTCACTACGCTCTCGACACCAAAAGCGTCGCAATATATCCACCTTCAGACATCACAATCGAATGCATCGGCGATCTTCTTTCGATAGATTTCTCCTAGAAAACGCTCGCTTTTCCTTTGCTTCTTTGTGACTTAGCGTCTCTGCGGGAAACTCACTCCAGGACCGAATTCCCGCAGAGACGCTAAGACGCAAAGTAAGAAAAAAATCGAAGCATAGCGGCTATCCTGAGGTTTTCTGCTAACGTTAAATTAACGCTATGAATATCGTCTCGCTCGAAAATATCTCAAAAAACTATGGTTTCAAGCCGCTTTTTGAGAATGTAACGCTCGGCCTCGAGGATCGTGACAAGATCGGAATAATCGGTGCCAATGGCTCCGGCAAAACGACGCTTTTGCGGATCATCGCGGGTGTCGAGGAGCCCGACACTGGCCGTGTCACACGTGCAAAAGGCAAATCGCTCGCCTTTCTCTCGCAAAATCCGCCGTACGATGAAAATCTGACTGTACTCGAGACGATCTTTGCGTCAAGTAGCGGCGTGATGCAAACGATCCGTGATTACGAGGCCGTTTGTCATGACGTGGCGGATGGCAAAGACGACCTCGCGACGCTCCAGCGCATGTCCGACCTCCAGCACAAACTCGAGATAAACGGCGGCTGGGAGATTGAGACAAATGCACGTGCCGTGCTGACGCGGCTCGACATCACCGATACGCACGCCTTGATGGGCACACTCTCCGGCGGCCAGCGAAAGCGTGTCGCGCTCGCCCACGAACT
>JAYVDQ010000538.1:0-3257 GCA_043749325.1 Chloracidobacterium sp.
ATCATACTCGAATGCCATCAATAACGCTCGGTTCATAACCTCTAATTGCTTTCGCTCTTTAGATTTATACGGAACGATAGACGATGTAAAAACACCGCCGTAATGCGACACCTTGAACGGCGTCGTGCCGTATTGGCTGACGCCGCAGGCGACGACCTTGCCGTTCTCGACGACCGAATCAACATGAAAAACATGGCCGTCGATAAAGCGTTCGATCAAAAAGTTCGAAGGATGATCCCGCCATGTATTGCGGCCGTCAAGATCTGTCAGGACATCCCAAACCTCGCCCGCGGTCTCGCATTTGCGGATGCCAAACGCCGAAACCTCGTGTCGCGGCTTGACGATCCACGGCGCAGTGACCTCGCTTAAAAACTGCGTGATCTGCTGAGCATTGAAAGCTCCGAGAAACTCAGGACAAGGAATTCCCGCCTTGTGAGCGATATTTCGCATCGTCAGTTTGTCGCGAAATCGCAGAGCGAACGAGCGGCTCAAGCCCGGCAGATCGAGATGTTCGCGTGTCATCGCGGCGGTTATCACATCAAATTCGTCGAGGCCGACGACACGGTCGATGGGACGCGATCCAGCGACATTTGTCGCAGCCCGCACATAGTCGAGCACGCCTGCATCGTCCTCCACAGTCTTGACATCATTGATCGCCGTCCACGGCCATGGGCTGTCGAGCAGTTTCTTTTTTGTAACAAGCGTGACGTGCCAGCCGGCGTTTTGGGCCTCCTCAATAAACTCGGAGCCTTTATAATCGCTGGCAATAATGACTATGTGATTCGTCATAAATTAAGGCGTTCGAGACGGTTTCCGACCGCCGAATTCCAAAATGCCGATTTTATTTTGAATGAAAAGAATGGCACAATTTAGCGGCAAAGACAATAAAAATGCTCGTTTGCGGCTGCGAAAACGAGTAGTGCGGGACCAAAATTATGGGCGACATCAATCTGGTCGATTTATTAAGCCATTTGGTTATTTACATGGTGGTTTTGCTCATGGCGATCTCGTGCCACGAGGCCGGACACGCATGGATGTCCTACAAATACGGCGACGATACGGCATTTATGCTCGGCCGCGTGACGCTTAACCCGGTAAAGCACACCGACCCGATCGGCACGCTGCTGATACCGATCCTCGGCTTTATTCTCGGCGCCGTGGGTGGAGCCGCAGGCCGCATACCGTTGATCGGATGGGGGAAACCAACGCCTGTAAATCCGCGGAAATGGACCAATTACACAGTGGCAAATGTAATGGTCTCGATCGCCGGTATCGGTGCCAATTTGATCCTCGCGATCATTGGTTTTACGATATTTAAGGGCCTTTTAGAAGCCAATATTATTACCGCCGCAAATGTCGATGCCGGATTGATGAAACCGGTCGTCATCTTTTTGCAGTATTTGATAATGCTCAATGTCTCGCTCGCGGTATTTAATTTATTGCCGTTTCCGCCGCTGGATGGCAGCAAGGTGCTGTCGACATTTTTACCGGAGAGTTTTCAGCCAATTTTTGCATTGCTTGAGCAGTACGGATTTTTGATCTTGATGCTGCTTGTATATTGGGGCGTCATCGGCATCATTATCCGGCCCGTTTTTACTTTAGTCGAATACCTGCTCTTTACCCGTTGGTTTTAGTTTATGAAAAAACGCATTTTCAGCGGCGCTCAGCCGACGGGTCAGCTCCACATCGGCAACTACCTCGGCGCCCTTAAAAATTGGGTCGAGCTGCAGGACGAGTACGAGAGCTTTTACTGCATCGTAAATCTCCACGCGATAACGCTGCCGCAGGACCCGAAGGTTTTACGGCAAAAGACGCTCGACCTAGCGCGTATTTACCTTGCTGCGGGTATCGATCCTGAAAAATCGACTGTGTTTATACAGTCGGATGTGCCCGCCCATGCTGAGTTGACCTGGGTTTTGTCCTGCGTTTCACGAATGGGCGAGCTTGAAAGGATGACGCAGTTCAAAGACAAATCACAAAAACCATCGTTTCAAGGCGTGGACATTAGCGGAGTCGATCCAACTAACCTACAGGCTGTCAATGCTATTGTGCGAGCGCACGCGGAAAAACAGATGGCGAAAAGTTACGCGCGTGCCGGTGTCGGCCTCTTCACATATCCGGTATTGATGACCGCGGACATCCTGCTTTACCAAACGCATCTCGTCCCTATCGGCCAGGATCAAAAACAGCATCTTGAATTGACGCGTGATCTCGCCGAACGTTTCAACCGCGATTTTGGCGAGACATTTGTCATTCCGGATGCGTTTATCCCGCCGGTCGGTGCAAAAATTCAATCATTACAAGACCCGACAAAGAAAATGTCCAAATCGGACGAGGACGCCAACGGCTCGATCTTTCTGCTTGATGACGCCGACACAATCACGAAAAAGATCAAACGGGCCGTGACCGATTCCGGCACCGAGATCAGCTTTGACGAAACGCGTCCAGCGATCAAAAACCTACTGACGATCTTTCAACTGCTGACCGGCAAATCGCCGGACGAATGCATCGCCCATTTCGAAGGCAAGGGTTACGGGCAATTCAAAGGAGAGCTTGCCGAGACGATCGTCGAATTTCTACGTCCATTCCAGGAGCGTGTGAACCATTACAGCGACGACGAACTTTCGTCGATCCTAAAGAAAGGAGCCGAAAAGGCGAAGACTGTCGCGGGTGCGACGCTTGAGTCGGTATATAAAAAGACCGGGCTCGTCTGATCTGTCATCAGTAAACCTTTTTGCCGACGCCGCTGTCGATGATACAATCAAGTCATTCAGAAACCGATAACCCTTACCGGAAGACCTCAGGCATCCGGGGCCGTTCCGACCAATTTAGGAGGCAATATGGACGCAGTACAAAAATCATACGACATTCCAAAATTTAAAGAGCAGTACGACAACTTCATCGGCGGCCAATGGACCGCACCGAAAAGCGGCGAGTATTTTGATAATATTTCGCCGGTTGACGGCAAGGTCTTTACACGAATTGCGCGTTCGAATGAGGCGGACATCGAAGCCGCTCTCGACGCGGCCCATGCCGCCGCCCCGGCGTGGAATAATTCGTCGGCGACCTTCCGCAGCAACATTTTGCTAAAGATCGCCGACCGCATGGAAGAAAATCTCGAGCTTCTGGCCCGTGCCGAAACTTGGGACAACGGCAAACCGATCCGCGAGACGACATTCGCCGATCTGCCGCTTGCGATAGATCATTTTCGCTACTTTGCCGCCGCGATCCGCACCGAGGAAGGCGACGCGACCGAA
>JAYVDQ010000539.1:0-7542 GCA_043749325.1 Chloracidobacterium sp.
CCTTCATAAACTGCCTGATAGT
This sequence comes from Chloracidobacterium sp., assembly GCA_043749325.1. Classification (GTDB taxonomy): domain Bacteria; phylum Acidobacteriota; class Blastocatellia; order Pyrinomonadales; family Pyrinomonadaceae; genus OLB17. The sequence continues at coordinate 23 of JAYVDQ010000539.1, forward strand.
TCACCTTTGCGAAAGTGGCAACATTTGTTCGCCAGTTCTTTGGATCATTGCCGACGAAATAATTGCTCTTGCCGGGAAGCAGATCACGTCCTTCGACCTCCGCCGCCGGATTCGCTCCCTTTAGCTCCATTCGCAAAACATTAGTGACAGGGATCTTTTGCGAATCATTTGTTCGCTGCTGGAGCGAAAGAACAGCGTTGGTTGGAGCCAGAAAGAGCGTATAGCCTGAGCCGCGGGATAGAAACTGAACTTCGGCGGCTGTCTGCCCCTGATTGGCCTCGAAGCTGAGCGGCACACGGCCATAGTCTGCCCGCAGCCCACCGGGCTCGTCAGCCTCCGGCTGATTAGCCGAGGCGACAGGGGTATCCTCTTGTACGTGTGTCACCGTCACGAAGAAAAGCGTCAGGAGCACAGACGCCGACAAAATCAGGCCTTTGCTCCAGCCTGTTTTGAAGCGAGATGCGACGCCGCCCCGGCGACTGTCACTATCAATAAACGATGCTTTACCGCAAGCCGTCTGATTTTGGTTTTTCATTTTTTCTCCCTTTGTTTATGGGTCGACCGTGAATTTAAAGTGTTCGCGGCGACAAATAGAAACCGATAGCTTTCTTCTGTCCGTCCAAAGCACAAAGGTCGGCAGAATCAGCTCACTTCAAATGCATGGTGCTCCAACGAGGAAAAAAGACAGTGTCAGGTGTCTTTTTTGAGATTACACAGATTAGTTAAGGCAAGCTACAATTTCGCCTGAGGCCGGTATTGGCCTGCGCCCAACAAACACGTGTAATTCGTAGTTTCCGTACTCTAACCTTAGTTCCTAACGCGTAGAACTGTCAATGATTAATGGCGTACCTTAATTCCGCCGATAACTTAATATCCGGAAATTTTAGTCTTTTTTAAGGGGCCGAGATCGGCCCGCTGTTCCTCTTCCTCGCTTTAACCTTGCTTGAATATTGCAAAAAAACTAAAATCAAAACGTATCTTCGGGTACATCCGGGCATCTGGGAACATCTAAACAACAATACCGTAAAGTGTAATGATCGTCGGATCAGATTGTGAGACTAAATGAAGGAATGCCAGCTTTGTAAAAACTGTTTCGCCGATGATGTCGGGACCTGTCCGAATGACGGGATGCCGACGATGCATACCATCAGCGGCGAACCCGTTTTAGAAGGCAAATATCATCTCGAATGCCGTCTCGGACAGGGCGGAATGGGCGTCGTTTACAAAGCGCGGCACGCATATCTGAAAACTCAGTTGGCGATCAAGGTCATTCTGCCGGATCTCGTCGGTAACGATCCGCAGCTTGTCACGCGTGTTCGTCAGGAGGCATTGGCTGCGGCGGCGATCCGACATCAAAATGTTGTGAGTGTCACCGATTATGGGGTCATCGAGGGCAGCCTTCCTTTCCTCGTGATGGAATACGTCGAGGGCGAATCGCTTCACGATCTCCTGGCGCGCGAAAAAGCACTCTCACCTGAAAAGGCGTTGGATCTCATCGCGGCTGTTTGCGCGGGCGTGGGTGCCGCACACCATCAGGGCATTGTTCATCGCGATCTCAAGCCGCTTAACGTAATGATCTGCAGCGATCGGCCAAACCTTTCGCAAGCAGTGAAAATACTCGACTTTGGTCTCGCAAAGATAAAGTCCGGCGAGCTGCTGGGGTCGTTCGTCCAGGCGCAGACGACGGGTTTGATGGGTTCGCCATATTATATGGCCCCGGAACAATGGGCCGATGAGGAACCGGATTCGCGGTCGGATATTTACTCGCTTGGCGTGATGTTTTATCAGTTAGTTGCCGGCGATGTGCCGTTCAAAGGATCGTCGATACCGGCGATAATGAAAAAACACATTAGCGATGCCGCGCCGTCGCTGGCGGATGCGGGTGTCCAGGCTTCGCCCGAACTGGAAGCCGCTGTTCGGCATTCGCTTGAAAAAGACAAGAATAAACGCACCGCCTCGGTAGAGGACCTGGTTGAAGAACTCACCAGCGCGATCCTGCCAATGGCGACGACGATGCCCGGTTTGACACAGCGGTCATTGCCTATTTCATCGCTCAGTATCGTCTCTAAACCGCCGCAATCAAAGGTTTTTGTCGACAATGTGTCGGTCGGCGAGACCCGTGAAAATGGCCAACTGCTGCTTCAGGGCATACAGAGCGGCAATCATCATTTGCGCCTCAGTCACGACGGATTTAAGGATTGGCTCGGTGATGTTGTCTGTGACGGAAAGCCGCAGGAGATCGTTGCCGAGCTTGAGCCCGGCATGCGTGAATCGAAAACCGCGATCCCTATACCGGATGGCCTTACCGTCACGGGGACGGCCAAACCTCTGGACCCAGGCCCGCAAGATACGATCCACGCGCAGGACCACATGGCCCAAACGGTCCAGCAAAACTTTAGTACGACCGGTGTCGAGGTGGTGACAACCGTTAGACCCGCCAAGAAACGGCTGTTCTCCCCGCTGGTTTTAGGAATCGTAGGATTATTCGCACTCTTTGTTATTGGAATTGTTGGGCTTGGGGCCGCGTACATGTTTGGAATCTTCGGCCCCGGGCGTCAGACGGGTAACGTGAACAGCGTTACGCCGACGCCGGCACCATCGCTTCCAACGTCGCCAAAACCGGAGATGGTCCAGATCCCCGGCGGAACGTTCACGATGGGACGGAATAAGGAAGCCTACGAATACGGCGAGCATTCGGTGACCGTACCAGGTTTTTTGATCGGAAAGACCGAGGTGACAAACGCGGAGTATCTCGAATTTATTAAGGCGACGAATCACGCCGTACCAAAAAATTGGTCGGCTGGTCAACCCATCAAGGGCACTGAAAAATGGCCCGTATCCTATGTTTCGCTGGACGACGCGAATGCCTATGCCCGATGGCGTTCGGTGGTTGATGGCGTCACATACCGGCTTCCAACAGAGGAAGAGTGGGAATATGTCGCCCGCAATGGTTCAAAGGGAAATATTTTCCCGTGGGGCGACCAATGGGTTGAGGGCAACGCTGTTGTCGGTAAAAAGGACTCGGAGCCTACTGACGTCGGCACTAAGCCTCAGGGAGCGAATATTTGGGGCGTCGTCGATCTTATCGGCAATGTTTGGGAATGGACGAGCACCGAATATAAACCGTACCCGGGAACTGAGAACACTGTTGATAAGACTAAGGATATAACGGGTTACGTGATGATCCGCGGGGGTGCGGCGGACGATCAGTCGGCGAAACTTAAGATTTCGTCAACTCGTCGTAATCCTGTCCCGTCCGACACCACCAATAAAATTCTTGGTTTCCGCCTGGTCCGTGCCGGAGGTTAGAGTGCGGGCTTAATGGTTACTGTTCTAAAATGCGAAGTTATTCCATAAATATCAAACTCCTTTGCCTGGTCTCGTTCTTGTATTTGACAGGATCGGCCGTTAGCCAGGACTTGGGCAGCAGCAATAAGCTGTTTGGCGGAGCGAAACCAAATACACCGGCAAAGACCGTGAAGAAGCCTACCGCAAAACATAAGCCGGCCGTTAAACCATATGCTACAACGGCAAAAAGGACATCCGCGCCAAAGAAGATTACAACAGCAAAAGCGGATTCGGTGCCAAAGAAAAAGTCTCCTCCGCCGAAAACGGCCAGGGTAGTCAGCAAACCGGGCCCGGATACTGTGGCCGCTAAACCGAAGTTCACCGAATTCCACAACACCAAGACGATAAAGGCCGAGGTAACCACTTCGTACCCAAAAGAAATAAATGTTCCCGGTAATGCCGCTGCCGATGCTCTTTTTGAAAAGTTGATCCGGGACGGCAATAACGCGCGTGACGACCGCAATTATTCGACCGCCGAGGCGGCGTACCGGCGTGCAGCCGGGATCAAGCCGCGAGATCCGCGGGCTGTTTACGGACTCGGAAACGTGTACAGCGACCAGCAACGCTGGGAAGACGCCGAAAAATCGTACCGTACTGCCTTACAGATCGACTCGCGTGACCCGATCGCCTATATCGCTTTAAGCTATGTCCTGTCGCAGCCCGTTTCCGTATCTAATTTATCAGATCGGTACGCCGAGGCCGAAAAACTCGCTCGCCGCTCCATCGAGCTTGGGCCGGCAAATCCCCTTGCTTTCGATCAATTGGGTGTGACTCTCGAACTTCGCGGGCTGATCTCGGCCGAGACAGAGAATGCATATCGAAAATCGATCCAATTGGATCCGGGATTTGCTCCGGCTTACGCTCATCTGGGGCGGCTGCTGAGGCGTCGGGGGCTTACCAGGGAAGCGGCTGTCGCGTACCAAAGTGCGATACAGCGGTCGACCGATGTCGGTACTATGATCCTCGTAGCCGAGGTTATGCAGTCTGAGCAGCGCTACGCTGAGTCTGAGCAGCTGTTAAGGATGGCACTGGATAAAGATCCAAAAAACCCCTCGGCGCTTCTTCTTTTTGGCCGTGCCTTGACCACGCGGGGAAATTTCGCCGATGCCGAAAAGATCTTGAAGCGCAGCCTGGCGGTCAGCCCTGACGGATTTATGCCGAACAGCCTTTTGGGCTCGCTGTATTCGCGACAGGGTAAGTTTGAGCTTGCCGAAAATGCACTGCTACAAGCAATGAGGTATGTTCCTGAGAGCGAAAAACGGCGGCTGTCACAGCAATTCGAAACGATTGGCGATGGGTACCTCAAGAGCGGAAAACGTAGAGAGGCCGAGCGTTCCTACCGGCAGGCAATGGCCCTTGATGCGGAAAACACGGCTCTCGCCGCTAAACTAGCAAAAACACGCGGCGGCTAGCCGATTTGACCAGTTACAGTGTGCGCGCGGAATGCGAAATGAAGAATTAGAGAAACATGGTCTTCGAAACGTTGATTCGTGAAATGTATTGTCCAAAATGCAATGATACTTTTGAGGAAGGTTCGCGTCGGTTTTGCCCGACTGACGGATCCCGCCTTATCTCTGATGAGGTCGAGGCCCAGAGCGGCCGCGGGGGTGCGGGTATTTTTTCGAACCTCCTGCCTAAGATCAACCATGATACGGATCGAGATGAGGTTCGGAACGAGGTGCCGAAGTTTGTAATTAACGAGCCCGAGATTGATCTTTTTGAGGGCACTATCCCCCGAAATCAACCAAATCCGCCCTTTTTCGAGATAGGCGATCTGCAGCCTGAAATAGAGCCTCTCGCTAATTTTTCGATGCCGGAAGATCTCCCGGAGTCCCAGGAGCCTGAGCCCAAAAACTTAGGACGAAAAGTCAATCCGTATGACATACCAGCCGGACATGTCGAGCTTGGCGACAGCGAACGCACCGCTGGCATATTTAATGAGTACGACGCCGATAACCCGGAAAGATTTGTCGGACGGATGGTCAAGGGCCGTTATTGCGTAAGAGAATTCCTGGGCGGTGACGGATCGGGGCTCGCTTTTCTGGCGGACGACAAGATCGTAGCCGATAAAATGGTCCTTGTCCGCATCCTGCTCGAAAACGGCAACGACGAGATCATGGAGAGCATTCTCGCTGAGGAACGCGTCTCGCTGTCGCATTTTACGCATCCGAATATCGCCCGGCTGATCGATTCCGGTGAGTTTGCCGATGGCACGCGGTTCCTGGTCAGCGAATATACCGACGCTCTCTCGGTTCGCGATATTTTAGGCATCCACGGACAATTTGACCCTGATCGTACCGCGCGCGTAATTCGCCAGGCGTCATACGCCCTTAACGAAGCTCACCAGGAAGGCATAATCCACCGTGATATTCGGCCCGAAAATCTCATAATTGCTCAGGAAAATGGGGTTGAGCAGACCAAACTCGTAAATTTCGGAGCGTCGAGCGGCGAGCCTAATCCATATAACGCGGCATACAAGGCCCCAGAGGTGCTGGACGGCCGCGTCCCCACGGTGTCGAGCGATATTTTTTCGCTGGCCGTGGTCGCGTATGAGATGCTGACGGGAAATATGCCGTTCGACGGCTCGAGCGCCAAGGAGATCGTCAGATTGCAATCCGCCGGGTTGACCGCCCTTCCGGGTTTAGTTCGGCCCGAGTTGCCCCATACGGTCGATGACATTCTAGGCAAAGCTCTTGCGTTCAATGCCGCCGAGCGGTATCCAAAGGCTCGAGATTTTGGCGATGCTTTCTACAGTGCCCTGGTCGAGCCGCCTAAACCTATAGTCGTTTCCGAATCGTCGATCATTCCCGACGACCAAGCTGACGCTCAGTCTCCCGTTTCGGTTATTGCCAAAACGCCTGATGCCCCTGCGGTTGAAAGCAAGGTGGAGATACTCAAACCAATAGTAGCCCGGCCGCCCTCTAAGCCGGACGAACCGGCCCAACCGGCATGGAAAAACCGCTCACCGGAACCGCCTCAGGTCGAAACGTCCAGAGCGAAAATAATCGCGGGCGTTGGCATACTGGCGCTGCTCGCGATCCTCGCATTTGGCTGGTATTACCTGGTCAATCATCCCACTGAGCCAGGCATCTCTACTCAAAGTGAGCAAAATGCGGCTCAGAATAATGCTGACGCTAATGCATCGTCTATCTCGAGGGATATTGAGGTGCCGCCGCTGCCTCGCAAGATAACGCCGCCGCCGAACAGCTATTATTACCAAAACACCAAGTCAACTCTGAAAGGCGACCTGCTCCGCAATTTTGTTGGGTTTTCACTCTATTACCCCAAGGATTGGAAAGTCAACGGCCCTCAGGAGAGCACGACCCTCAACACACGCGGCAAATTCCTCGATATTTCACGCGTCACGCCCGCAGGCCAGCTCAAAGAGCAGATGCTGATCAGCTATTACCAGAGCAAGGGCACGTTTAAGGACGACAAAGAGAAACTTGCACAGATGGTCAAGGAGACAAACGACACGCTGAAAAAGATACTCCCCGGTTATCAGATGGTTTCCGAGGGCGAGATCCAGATCAATGGCGGCTGGCGTGCCTACGAGATCAAATTCCAGGGCGGCGGCACGTCGGACAAGGGCGAAAAGCTTATCGTCTGGGGCCGGCGTCTGTTCATTCCGGCGGAACGGCCGGGCACGCGGGACGGATTTGAGATCACAATGCTTGCCACGTCGCTCGCCGACGAAGTCCGGAGCGTGGACGACGTCGGCGTCCACGGCGAACTATCCGCCATCCTCGCCACCTTTGAACCGAGTCAGGATTTCTAATACCCGGCCTCTCATCTGCTAATTCAACCGGACATATGATGTGCTAACTACACTTTGCGCGAAAGTCGTACAAAAATAATTGCTTTATGTGTTATCATGTCCGCGAAATACGCAATTCTCAGACCAGTCTTCTGCACTCTTGATGTCGACCTGTTTGAAGGTTTTTCTGTTGACGGCGTTTGTTTTCCCTGAATCGCAGTCCAAAGGAGATCAGCCGGTATGTCAATTTTCCGCAACACTCTTCGTGCGTCGTTTTTACGATCAATAAAAATTCGTGTTTTGGTTACCATTATTGGTCTGATTGGCATTGCGGGCCTCGCTGGCTATATTGGTGGCGTAAAATCGCTTCGTTCGCCTTTTTCACGCCGCTTGAGAATCCGTGTGCTGTTTGCGG
>JAYVDQ010000540.1:0-7199 GCA_043749325.1 Chloracidobacterium sp.
GATCCGCCGGTGCTGCTGGCCGACGAACCCACGGGAAATCTCGATTCGCATACCGGCGGCGAGGTCTTGAACCTGCTCGACGGCCTTCATCGTGAATTCAACACAACTATTCTGATGGTCACCCATAACGAGCTGGCGGCGGCCCACTGCGAGCGGCACATAACGCTGCTCGATGGCGAGATCGTGAAAGATGAGCAGTTTACGGAGTAAGGATTGTTTGGAGCCTTAAAACAGATAATTTTTCGCGATTGGCAGCTCCACAAACTGCGCCTTGTGTTGACCATAGCCGGAATATCGCTGGGCGTCGCCGTCTTTTTTGCTATACAAACCTCGAATAAGAGCTTAGTGAATTCGCTTCACGCGACCATCGAAAAGCTTGCGGGAAAGGCCACGCTTCAGGTAGTCGGGGGCGAGGCCGGTTTCTCGCACGAGATATTAAATAAGGTCCGCTCGACGGCTGGCGTGCAGCTTTCCGAACCGGTCACGGAGACTGTCGCAACGACCGCTCTCGTGGGCGAGGAAAAATTGCTGATCCTTGGCCTAGACACTTCCAGCGATCTGAAGATTTACGAGAATTCTTTCGATCAGGTAAAGATGTCGATAAGCAACCCACTTGCGTTTACCAGCCGGGACGATTCGATCGCTATAACGCGTTCGTTTGCCGACAGATTTAATCTCAAGGAGGGCGATAAGCTTGCGATCAATGTTCAATCGGGCCGCAAGGAGATGACGATCCGCAGCCTGTTTAGCGCGTCCGGGGCGGGCGAGGTCTTTGACGGAAATGTCGCCGTAATGGATATCGCCGCGGCGCAGGTCGCGTTCGGCCGCCAGGGCAAGCTCGACCGGATCGATATTTCTAACTCCGCCGACATCAAAACTGAAGAATTACAGCAGCGGCTCGCGACAATTCTGCCCACCGGCTTCACCGCCGTCCGCCCGGGCATGCGCGGCCAGAGCCTCGAAAACGCAGTGTCGTCGATGAACTTCGGCCTGACGATAATGAGTTTTCTGGCCCTGACCATCGGCGTTTTCATTATTTTCAATTCTTTCAGCATCAGCCTCAACCAACGCTGGAAAGAGATCGGCATCCTGCGGGCGCTCGGCGTCGAAGGCCGAAATATCCAGCGGATGTTTCTGATCGAATCTCTGATAATAGGCTTGATCGGCTCGGCGATAGGTGTGGCGGCCGGGTTTTGGCTGGCAAGGGAATCGATGAAACTGGTGGGCGGCGTGACAGCAGCGTTCTACGGTTTTGTTACGTCGCCGCAGACCTTGGAATTCAATACTACCTACGCGGTTGAGGCATTTGTCGCGGGCCTGATCGCGTCTCTGGTAGCCGCTTGGCTTCCGGCCAGATCGGCCGCAAGACTCGACCCCATTTCGGCACTGCATAACATCGAGTCGCGCCAGCCGGAGAATGCTATCAGTTTTCCGCCCGTAATATGCGGCATAATCTTTGTGCTCATCGGGCTTGTTTTCACAAGATACAGCACAGCGGGCATAGGAGCGAATATTCAACTTTCGTACTCGCTTATCATGCAGCTGGGAATGATACTGCTGGTGCCCGTATTTATGACGCTTGGCGCGAGGGTGCTGCGACCCGTGATGGAAATTTTGTTTGGAGCCGAAGGCGTGATAGCGGTCGAGACCATGGCCCGGTCGCCTCGACGTACCGCATCCACGGTTATTGCGTTGATGATCGGGTTGTCATTTGTTTTTTCGCACGGGTCGTTTATTCAGAGCCAGAAAACCGCCATTAACCGCTCTCTGGACAAAGCAGTAAGCGCCGATGTGTTGATAACCTCATCGACCGAGATACATTCGCGGACCTACCATTTTAGCGAGGCGACGGCGAGCAAAATAGTGTCATTGCCGGAGATGGGGACTGCTGATCAAGCGAGGGTGGCATCGATCGAATACGACGGCGAAGAGGTCACGATCCTTTCGCATGACATGCAGGCGTATTTCGCGATCTCGCCCGATCTGCTGGATGCCGGCGACCGCGAAAAAGCGCTCGCGAGCACGACACACGGCGACGGTATCCTGGTCTCTAATAACTTTGCGGCCCGTTGGAATATGGATCTGGGTGACAAAGTGACACTCGACACACCATCAGGCCCGTTGACGCTGACGATCGTCGGACTGCTCGACTATTACCGCTCCGAAAAGGGCTCGATATTCTTCGACCGGAGCCTCTTTAAAAAATACTGGAGCGACAGCGATGTCGATTACATCTTTATAGACCTAAAAGAAGGCACCGATATCGGAGCTTTTAAGCGGCAGGTCGAAACCGTGTTGAGAGGCGAACAAAAAGCTTTTATTTACACGCATGACGAGTATAAGCGTTGGGTGTCGGTGATAGTCGACCAGTTTTTTGCGTTGATGTATGTGCAGATGTTCATAGCGTTTTGTGTCGCGGTTCTGGGGCTGGTCAATACAATGGTTATTTCCGTCTCGGAACGAAAACGCGAACTCGGCATCTTTCGCGCGATCGGCGGCCTCCGGCGTCAGGTCGTAAAACTTATCCTGCTCGAGGCTATTGCTATTTCGATTATTGGACTGATCACTGGCCTGATAGCGGGTCTCCTGAATTCGTATTTTCTGGTCAATGCCGCGACGCGGATCGTCGCCGGATTTACGCTGCCGCTCATCTTTCCCTTGAATATGGTGGCGGCGGCGATACCTCTGGTCGTCATTATCGCCATCATTTCGGCAATAATTCCCGCTCGAAATGCCTCGCGGATGAACGTAGTCGACGCGATAGGCTACGAGTAGGGGCTATAATCCTGAGCTCATTTTTTTCGGCGACCAGGACTTTAAAAACCTTGTGAATTTTACGAGATTATAGCCTTCGCCCTTTTCGAGAGGGGACGTGTCTTGAGAGCGAAGCAGCTTTCCTGTCCTGGAGAGAACGTAGAGATGCGGATAGCCGCTTGCCTCTGGATAGGCTTTGAGAAATGCTTTATTTTGGTTTTTTTCATCGACATTTACTTTGACCCAAACGAAATTGTCGTCACGGAGCTTTGCAAGGGCTGGGTTTTTGAAGAAAAACTTATCCATATAAACGCACCAGCCGCACCATTCACCGCCAAGATCAAGGATGATGCGTTTGCCCGATTTGGAGGCTGTTTCAATGGCGGCTTTGAGATCGGCTTTTGGGTCTCGCGCCGGGTCAAACTTTTCTCGGACAAAGAGGTCGGCTTGCGGCTTTGCTACAAGAGCAGTCGCATCGGAGGGGGTTGGCGTTGCGTCCTGGCCAAAAATACCCACATTCGGAAACACTACAATGGCTGCGAGATACAAAAAAAATTTCATAATTCAATTTGCCAGGGCTGCCGTCAGCCGCTCGTTCAGGATATTCCAAATTTTCGTTAGATGCCGTTCTTCGACGCGGATACTGCCTACCGAAAGACGAAGGGTGTATTTTCCGTTGAGCTTTGTGTGAGAGAGATAAGCTTCGCCCGAGGCGTTTATCTCATTCATTATTCGCTCATTAAGAGCATTTAGGTCATGCGCAACCTTCGGGCACGCTCTAAAACATACGAGTGCAAATGGAACAGGCGCCATCATTTCCCATTCATCGCTTTCCTCAACCCACGAGGCAAACAGCCTTGCGAGTCGGCAATGGTCACGCAGCCGCGCGATGAGGCCTTCGCGGCCAAAATAGCGAATAACGAACCAAAGCTTTAATGCTCTAAACCTGCGCCCTAGCTGGATGCCGTAATCCATACCGTTTTTTACAGTTTGTGGGTCACTGGTTTTGAGAAATTCGGCGACGAGAGAAAACGCTTTTTTCAAAACATTTAGGTCCTTGCAATAAAGAACCGACAGATCGAACGGCGTAAAGAGCCATTTGTGCGGGTTGACGACGATCGAATCGGCACGTTCCCAGCCTTTGAAATACTTTCGAAACTCCGGCACGATCGCGGTCGAGCCGGCATAGGCAGTATCAACATGGAGCCAGATGCCGTATTTCTCGCAGATATCAGCAATGGCGTCGACAGGATCGACGCTCGAGGTCGAGGTCGTCCCCACCGTCGGGATGACGCAGATGGGCAAGTATCCCGCCTCAATATCTTCGTCGATAGCATCCGCCAGTTTTTCCGGGATCATCTCAAAGCGTTCGTTACACGCGATCTTTTTGAGCGACCTTAACCCAAGGCCAAGCGTGATCACGCCCTTATCTATCGACGAATGAACATGTTCCGAACAATAGACGCGCATCAGCGGGATATCGTCGCGCCCGCTCATTCCTTCGTCGCGGACGTTTAGATTTGCTTTTTCGCGGGCGGCGGCAATAGCGTGCATCGTCGATACGGACGCCGTGTCGTAAATGATCCCTTCAAAATGTTCCGGCAGGTCCATCATCTGACGCAGCCAGTCGAGCATGACATCCTCGAGCTCGGTCGATGCCGGCGATGTCCGCCAAAGCATCGCCTTCATATCGAACGCGGCCGTCAGCATCTCGCCAAAAACGCCGACGCTGCTTGTGGATGTCGAAAAGAGCCCGTGAAAATTCGGGTGATTCCAATGCGTGACCGCCGGGAGGATAAGTTTATCGACATCGCCGAGGATCACGCCAAAGTCTTCGCCGGTCTCAGGTGCGCTGGTTGGCAGATTATCCTTTAGCCAATCAGGCTGGACTTGTGAAAGGACAGGCAATTCGTCGATGTGCTCAAAGTAATTTGCGATCCAGTCGACGACCTCGTAACCGTATTTACGAAACTCGTCCGGCGGCATGTCGCCCAATTTATCAGTTGTATTAACCATAATTCGTTCGAAATCAGTCAAATTCGATTCAAAATGCGCGCCATGCACTCGACACTTTTTGTAATAGAAGTATAATATCACCTACGATTATCTCGCCAACGACTTATAACATGAAGACCGGAACGCGCTGAATTCATCCCCTGGATTTCGCGGCAGCGGCATTTCTATTTCTCTCGAGGAAAACTATGGCAGCTGAGCCATCGGAGACGGAACAAACTAAAGAAGGCTTTATTCGCGGGCTCGGGCTGCTTGATTCGACGATGATAGTCGCCGGATCGATGATCGGCTCGGGCATTTTTATCGTTTCCGCTGATATAGCAAGGCAGGTCGGCTCGCCCGGCTGGCTGCTTGTCGTCTGGATAGTCACCGGCCTTTTGACCATGATCGGTGCGCTTTCCTACGGAGAGCTTGCGGCCATGATGCCAAAAGCCGGCGGACAATACGTTTACTTGCGCGAAGCGTTTTCGCCTTTTTGGGGCTTTCTCTATGGGTGGACCTATTTTCTGGTTATCCAGACGGCCACCATCGCCGCAGTGGCGGTCGGCTTTGGTCGCTACAGCGGCGTACTCTTCCCGTCGATCTCTGAGACAAATTACCTGATAGAGCCTATCCGTCTCGGCGCGACGAGCTATGCATTTTCACTATCGACCGCGCAACTCGTCGGTATCGTGATGATCGCGTTTTTGACATGGATGAATACGCGCGGATTGAAGATCGGCAAATTCGTCCAAAACACATTTACCTTTGCAAAGACGGGTTCGCTCATTGTGTTGATCGTGCTTGGAATTATCGTCGGCCTGGTATGGCACGGTGATATTGCGGCGGCGAATTTCGGCAACCTTTGGGGTGTCCGCGGTACGCTACAGGACGTTGGCGGCGGCTTAACGGCCGCGGCTGGGTTCGGACTGTTTGTCGGCATCTGTGTGGCTCAAACAAATTCGCTATTCTCGGCCGACGCATGGAACAGCATCACCTTCACCGCCGGAGAGGTTAAGGACCCGAGGCGGAATGTCCCGCTCTCGCTGGCACTCGGTACTGGTCTGGTAATATCGCTGTATCTGCTGGCGAACGTGGCCTATCTGGTCACGCTCAGGTTTGAGGATATTCAAAAGGTCGCCTCCGACCGCGTTGCCACGGCGACAGCCGACGTCATTTTCCCCGGAGCGGGTGCGACGATCATGGCAGTAGCGATAATTGTTTCGACATTCGGCTGTAACAATGGCCTGATTCTGTCCGGTGCCCGCGCGTACTATGCGATGGCAAAGGATGGACTGTTTTTCAAATCAGCGGGCGAATTGAATAAGGCGCACGTCCCGGCATGGGGCTTGGTCATTCAGGGCATTTGGGCCGCGTTTTACGTTCTGCCCCGAACAGTAAAAACAGCGGCGGACGGCAAGATCTCGTACGGCAATCTTTACGGCGATCTTCTGACGTACGTTATTTCAGCCGCGTTGATTTTTTACATCCTGACGATCATCGGGATATTTATCCTGCGTGTGAAACAACCCGATACGGAACGTCCGTATAGAGCACTTGGATACCCCATCATTCCGGCTCTATACGTGGTCGGTGCGTCGGTTATTTTGGTTGTTTTGTTTGTTTATCAGACCACGGCCACATGGCCGGGCCTGCTTATTGTGTTTACGGGAGTGCCGGTTTATTTTATTTGGAAGAGTTTGTCCGCCAAGGCGGGCGTCGAACCGCAAGACTTAATTTAACTTTAGGAGGTTTTCATGTCACTTTTCGCGACTAAACCAATTTCAAAGATCATCGCCGAGGCCGAAGAGGTCGGCTCACATACACTCAAGAAAACATTGAGTGCTCTTGATCTGACAATGCTTGGCATCGGTGGGATCATCGGCACTGGCATCTTTGTTCTGACCGGCCAAGCAGCGGGTAAACATGCGGGTCCGGCCGTTATTATCTCAATGATCCTGGCTGGCATTGTCAGCGCATTCGCCGCACTTTGTTACTCTGAGTTTGCGGCCAGCGTGCCGATCTCGGGTTCAGCCTATGCCTATGGTTACGGAACGCTCGGCGAATTTGTCGCCTGGATCATCGGCTGGGACCTGATCCTCGAATATGCCTTCGGAGCCGCGACCGTTGCGGTCGGTTGGTCGGGATATGTGGTCAGCCTTTTCAGAGATACGCTGCACATAAATTTCCCGCTCGCACTCGCCGCTCCTCCGGGAATGGAAATAAAAGCGGCCACTGGAGAGGTGATAGGGGTCGGAGTATTCAACCTTCCGGCCGCATTGATCGCGGTTGCGGTCACAATGCTGCTTATTCGCGGTATCAAAGAGTCGGCGAGCTTTAACACGATCATTGTGATGGTCAAGGTGCTCGTGGTCGTTCTCTTTATCGTTGCGGGCGTCGGTTATGTCAACACAAACAATATGGGCATCGGCTGCACGGTCGGAGCACCGGGA
>JAYVDQ010000541.1:0-7218 GCA_043749325.1 Chloracidobacterium sp.
CCACGCCGGTGAGCTCTTACCTCACCGTTTCACCCATTACCCTTTCGGGCTGGTATATTCTCTGTTGCACTTGTCGTCACACTCTTTCAAATGTGCCCGGGCGTTATCCGGCTCGCTGCCCTATGGTGTTCGGACTTTCCTCTTTCACTCCACGTAAAAGCGATCACCCGACGCGCTTCATTGCAAGGCTTTGAAATTATAACAAAAAGTGTTGAACATTCCAATCGAATGTTTCCACGCGGGATTAATTACTAACCTCGATCATATCGCCGGGGACAAGAGCGGGGTCAGCGTTCTTTCGGTCTTTGATCGCCCGCAGATCGTATTCTGAAATATTTAGACTCCCCTTATCGCTTTTACGGCGGATCAGCGCCTTTTTTGGATTTCCCTTTGGTCCGCCGGATGCGGCGATCGCCTGGGACAAGGTCATGCCGAGAGCAAGCTCCCTCTGGCCGATCGAATTTACGTTACCGGCAATGTAATAAAAGCCGATGGTAACCAGAGCCGCCCTATGTGTGTCCGCAATAAATTCAACAGAATTGCCTGGATAGATGAGGATCTCGTCGCTATTGCCGTCATGAAGGTCGAATGTTTCGACTGGGGCCAGATCGGATCGCCGTACCAATGCCCTTGTCGCCTTCGGATCGACTCCCGACTGAGCGCAGACAACATAAAGCGGTATCGCCTCGCGCTGAATGCTGCTTTCGCCCGATTGCTCGACCATACCGGAAACAGTTATTTTGTGGCTTCGATAGTCACGGACTTTAACCTCGACCTGCGGGTCGGGATAAAGAGTGATTCCATTGGCTAGCATCTCCGCGATCTCGGCGGTTGTCCGACTGGTCACAACAAGCTTGTCACCAGCAAGCGGAAAATCGATCATTCCGTTTGCCTTCACGGTGTAGTACCCGGAGGAATTGGGGGCGTTCTTTAAATTAACATAGACAACATCGCCAACGCCGATCTTGTAAATATCCACCGGCGAAGACGAGCGAACCTCAATACTTTTTACAGGTTTATAGGCCCGCTGAGCAACAGCCGGGTGGATATCGATGTCGGTGTCATGCCGCGTTACGGTCGAGATCGATACTTGTGTCGATGGAATAGCGGGAACACGCGGCGGGTCGTCTTTTTTGGCCTTTGTGCTTGGACTCGGAAAATACGGGTTATTTTTTGTCCGGCCGTCATTGGTCTGGGCAAAAGTGGTGACGGGCGCGGCGGACAACGCAAATATTGCGGCAAACGCCGTAAACACAATCGTTGGAAAACTTGAGCGATTGCGAAGGATATGGAACATAGTGGTTTTGGATGTCTATAGATTGGTTATCGGTCTTCTCGCGCGAGATAACCTCGTTTTAATAAACTTACAAAACCAGATGAATTCTATTTTTTTCGTGATTACTGAGTATACTTTGAGGAAAGCAGTCCCGCGGGGAAGAGATGACTCCATGCTCGAAGATAATGGTCCCGCAGGCAGCTTTCGATCTCGGTGGCAGTTTCGAGATTTTCGATGGAATGGACCAGCTTGATAGCTTTCTGTACCGAGATTCCGGCAATAAGACGGCGGATCTGCGGGATCGAATTAACGTTCAGGCTCAATTCGCGTGCCCCGAGACCGATCAGCAGCGGCACATAAAAAGCGGATCCGGCAGTTTCGCCGCAGATCGTAACGGGGATATCAGCCTTGTTACCGGCTGTTATTACATCCCTGATTGCCCTGATCACCGCCGGATGAAGTGTTTGATACCAATCGGCGACAGTCTCATTATCCCGGTCAACGGCCAGTAGATATTGGACAAGATCATTCGTGCCCAAACACAGGAAATCGACGTGCCGGGCGATCTCGTTTGCGGTCATCACGGCCGAGGGGACCTCGATCATCGCACCTATGAGCGGGTCACCAATCGGTACACCCTCATTTTTTAAATTTTTCCGCTCTTCGTCGATGATCTCGCGTAAACGCAGCACCTCAAAAACGCCAGATATCATGGGAAGGACGATATCGACATTTTGCTGGTGAGCCGCCTGTAAGATCGCTCGGACCTGCGTTCGGAAATGCGTCGAATCCGTCAGGCTCAAACGGATCGAGCGGAGGCCAAGCGATGGATTTCGTTCCTTTTTCGCTAGGCCGTTGTCCAATTGCTCGATCGAGACGTCAAAGGTACGTATTCTGACACCGGCTTTACCTGTAATCTCCGCTATTTGGCGGTAAACGGTGGCCTGCTCTGCCTCCGATGGAAATTCGCGAAATTGGCTCAAGATCACTTCCGAACGATATAGACCGATGCCCTTCGCTCCGGACCGGGCCCCGAGCTGATACACATTCGGAAGGTCGGCGTTGGCGCGAATCGTGATCTCGTGTCCGTCGAGCGTAGTCACCGGTCTTTCGTCGGCTGGAAAATCCTTTGAAGGGACTTGATGATCTATAAACCTCCGAAAATGATCGAGCGTTTCGGCTGTCGGGCGGATTATTATCTGTCCTTCGATGCCATCGACGATTACCTCTTCACCATCCGAAACAATTCGTTCAATGTTCCTGACACCCGTAACCACTGGAAGTTTTAATTCGCGAGCCAGAATTGATGAATGTGACGTCCAGCCGCCATGCCCGGAGATGATCGCGGTCGGGCGGGATTTCGCAAGTTCCATCAGTCTCGACGGCATGAGTTCCGTAACGATGAGCACGGAACCCGAGCCGCCGCTTTCCTGACTCGCCTGCGGACCCAAAGCCCGTTGAAGGCGATCCGCGACATCCTGGATGTCAAGATATTTATCTCTAAGATGCTCGTCTGCAACGGACTTTTGGCGTTCGGCAAATTCTTCCGTCACCTTACGCACGGCCCAATCCGCGTTAACGAGTTCATCACGGATAGACGATTCGATATTGGTAATGTAAGACGAGCCTTCCAGAATCAACAAATGAACCCCGAAGATGCCGGAGGCTGACTCGGGCAAATCGACCCTTTTGTTTGCTATCAATTCCGTCAGTTCGCCGACCGCGCGGCGTACCGCCGAACGAAATCGGTCTATCTCGGCGTCTATTTGGTCAATTGTGAGATTAGATCTATAGGCCGGGCGCTGGTCGCCATTAAGGAAAACGGCGTAGCCGATGCCAATGCCGCGAGAGACGGCCGTAGCCGGAATTCGTAGTTCGGAGTCGGCGTTAGCCTTATCCCTAGATGGCAGGTGATCGTTCAAATCGCCTCGTTATTAAAACCTATACGAGCCCACGCGGCTAAACTAGCTGCCAAAACTAAAACCGCCTCCACCACCGCTTTGGGACGGGAAGAAAGGTTTCAGTAAACCGGCAAAAGCCGCTAGATTGCGTGTCTGAATGAGTATTTCGCCGGGGCCGCTAAATTCGGCGACCATTCCTTCACCGCTCAGAAAACTGCGGAGGTAGCCGGCTTTTGCAGCTTTACGAATGTTGTATTGCATGTGGCCTTCCCAGGCAACGAGATGGCCCGTGTCGATAACGTATTGCTCGCCAGGCCGCAGTGTCCGTCGGTGAATCGCTCCAAAAGAAGATACAAGCAGCAGTCCCGTCCCCGAAACCTGCAAAAGGAAAAGACCTTCGCCGCCGAAAAACGATTTGGCCCCGCCGAATTTTGTATCGACGACCAGCGAAGTGTCGCCAGCGAGATATGAGCTCGACTGGACCATAAACGTCTGGTTCTGCATTTCGATTCCCGCAACATCGCCCGGAGCCCCCGGAGCAAGCGTGACCTCGCCGGGGCCGCCTTTGGCGGTGAAGGTCGATACAAATGCCGATTCCCCGCCGACCGCGCGTTTTAATGCTCCGAATACACCGCCCTTCATCTCCGAATAAAGGTCAACATTTGCCGACATCGAGACCATAGCGCCGGCCTCGGCGGAAATAGACTGCTCAGCCTGTAAATTCACCACTGCAAGAGCAAACGCGCCCTGATGCTCGATTGCCCAAGTATAACCGCGTCCCTGTCCTCGCCCATCGGCGTCGAAGTGGAACGCCCCGCCGGTCTGTGAGGGAGGTGGTGAGGCACCTGGCGGAGGTGGCGCGGCGACTGGTTCTATCGTAAAACCGCACGAACCGCAAAACCTTGCGCCGTCCATCAACTGCATCGTGCATTTCGGACAGTTCATAAAACAACTCCTCTTGATTTTTCGATGATGATCCGGGCGGCTTCGGGGGCGTCAGCCGCAAAATCGAGAAAGCTCGTGTCAGCGTCGCTAACGACGAGATTCGCCTGCCAGGCTGCGACGACAGGTGCCCAGCATTCACCGACCAGTACGAGCGGCCGCTTGCCGATCACGCTGGTCGTGAGTTTGTTCCAGACGAGCGAAATTTCGGTCACCGTGCCCATACCGCCGCGAAACGCGACAAATCCCACCGACCGCGTGATCAGGTTTTGGAGTCGGTCGTAAAAATGATCACTTGCTACCTTGTCGGTTAAATAGCGGTTCGGCTCGGATTTGAACTGGTTCATGACAATGCCGAGTACGCGTCCGCCTTTTTCACGAGCGCCGCGCGACGCGGCCTCCATGATCCCGAGATAGCCGCCCGTGCAAATCGTAAATCCTGCTTCGGCAAGCCGGGCTCCGAGAGCTCTGGCTTCGCGATATTCGGTCGAATCCTCGCGGCATTTAGAGCCACCAAATATGGTTATGATTTTGCCTTCGAAGTTTTCGATCACGTTAGTTTTCCTGCCTAGTTCATATTATATCTGTCAGCATTTTGACGACAAACCGGCTAAGCCGTAATCGGCTCGTCCGTACTATTTCCCGCTTCGATGATCGCCTTATCGGTGTTAGTAATGAACAATATCAGGCTGCCGATAATAAAAAACACAATCAATGCCAGGATCGCGGGGCGATACGAATCAGTAAGCTGCGCCACCAGGCCAAATACGATCGGGCCAATCCACGAGGTGCCTCGTTCGGAGATCTCGTAGATGCCAAAGAATGACGATTCCCTACCTTTAGGGATCATCTTTGAGAATAGCGAACGAGAAAGGGCTTGCGAGCCGCCCAGGACGAATCCTATCATTCCGCTCATTACATACGCTTGTCCGACCGTGTTGAGAAACCCGTATGCGTAAATGACTATGCATGACCATATCGCTAATGAAATAAGGATCGCGGTCTTAGCGTTGGTAAAGTGGGCAATGCGTTCAAACGTGATCGCACCGAAAAAGGCGACGAATTGCGCAATCAAAAACGCGATTATAAGCACCGAGCGATCCGTTTCGAGCCCGCGTGCGACAAAGAGTTCCTGTGACAAGAAGATAGATGACGCGGTGATCACGGTTTGGATGCCGTCGTTGTACAGCAAATACGCGATCAGGAAACGAAGCGTGTGCTTAAGTGTAAACAGCTCAATGAGTGTTTCCTTAAGCTCGGTAAGTCCGGCTGAAACGTAATTTTTCCCTGCGGGAACCGCCCTCTCTGGCTTTCTTTGTTTCAGGAGAGTGAAGGTTATCAGCGAAAAGCCGCCCCACCATAAACCAGAAAACAGCAGGCATAGCCGCACGGCCATTCCGGTAGAAACACCCCATGCTTCGGAGTTTTTTAGAAAATATAGATTGGCCAGGAGAACGACAAATCCACTGGCATACCCGGCGGCAAATCCCCAGCTTGAAACTTTGTCGCGTTTGTCCTCGGTCGTGATGTCCGTTAAAAACGAATTATAAAATACAATCGATGCCCCAAAACTGAGGTTCGCGACAAGGAAAAAGGCACAGCCCATCAGATATAGATTCCCCTGGACAAAAAATAACAGGCAGGTGGCGAATGCTCCGGCAAAACAGAAAAAGGCCATGAATGTCTTTTTCAAATGCGTGTAATCGGCTATCGCTCCTAAAATGGGCAGAAAAAATATCTGCAAAAAGACGGAAAGCCCGACTGTGTATGCAAAAACCGATTTGGCGGTTACGAGATCATACCCGCCGAGACTGATTACCGCCCCATTTTCACCGACCGCCTTTTGCGCAAGGACGGTCACATAATCGCCGATCAGCACGCCGACGACCGTCGTCGAAAAGACTGAATTTGCCCAATCGTAATTGATCCAGCCGAGTATCTCTCTGCGGTTATTCTTTCCGGGTGTGATTGCATCCATTTGGGTTCCTGTGCGTTATGCTTCGTTCACAATAATGCAGAAGCCCGCGCGTAAGCAAGGGCATAACATTCAATGTTGAGTGACTCGCCTTTGCTTACGCGCGGGCTTCTGCATTTAGCCGGTTTCCCGTATCATCTAATTTCGGTTCTGAGGCCTGTATGAAAGCAATGATCCTGGCCGCGGGCTTTGGCACACGGCTGTTTCCACTGACAATCGACCGCACCAAGCCGGCGATCCCGTTTCTCGGCAAGCCGCTGGTCGGCTATGTGGCCGAATATGTCGCCAGATTTGGCATTACCGAGGTCGTTGTTAATTTGCATCATCAGCCGCAGTCAGTCATCGACGCTCTGGGCGATGGCAGCAATTTTGGCGTAAATATCAATTATACGGTTGAACAACCCATTATCCTCGGCACCGCCGGGGCCCTCGACTACGCACGCAAACACCTCGACGGTGATTCCTTTATTATCGTCAACGGCAAGATCATAACGGATGTCGATATCGCGGCCGCGATCGAGACTCACAGGCGTTCCGGAGCTATAGCCACGTTGGTTTTGAAAGAGAATCACAAGCGTGAGAAATTCACCGTGGTTGAAACGGTGGATGGTTTTATCGACCATTTTGGCCCGCACGCGACGCCTGTCACCGAAGCCGAACTACGAGATACCGAGCATGAGATCAAGACGCCATTGATGTTTACGGGGATCCATGTACTTGAGCCCGAGATCCTCGATCTGATCCCCAAAGGCGTTTATTCCGATACGGTAATGGACATCTATATCCCATATATTAAGAGCGGCGGAAAAATCGCGGCCCATGTTGCCGAGGGGGAATGGTACGAACTCTCGACGATCCCGCGCTATCTCGATATTTCCCTTGCCATGATGAAAGCCGGCGATGTTCATTTTGGCCGTAATTGTGTAATGGCCGGGGCCGTCAGCCTGAAAGATTCTGTGATATGGGATGACGTAACAATCGGCGACGGAGCCACGCTCTATCGAACGATAATCGCCGACGGCGTGACGATCGAGCCAGGCGAGCATTTTGAGAACGTGGCGATCGTCCGTGCCGACATGGTGCGAAGCTGTGAAGAAATTCCGCCGAAGGCTCTGAAAGGCTAT